>JAQTSH010000254.1 GCA_028711405.1 Methanoregula sp. | reverse complement strand
AGAAGACCCAGCCCTCCCGGACCTGACCCCACAAGATAGACTTTACCGCTCATACGAGATCCCCAGTGTCCTGTACGCTTCCTCGATCAATCCCTGCGCACGGGCACGCAGCATCCTGCCCTCGACCCGGGCTTCTTCGATGGTTGTTAACTCTTTCTCGATCCGCTCAACCCGTTTTCCGTCAAGGGAGAGCACTTCCGCAATGAGATGCCCCGCCTTACAATAGATGCCCATCGGCGTGAAACACCCGGCGCCGACCTGCTCCATCACCGCCCGTTCCATCGCGACATCCGTCCGGCTCATAGGGTGATCGACCGCAGAGAGCATCTCCATGAGCGATGGATCGGCGCGGCTGACAACCGCAATCGTTCCCTGGTTGGGCGACGGCACGAAGACCTCCGGGGGCAGTCGCTCCCCGGGGATCTCAATCCCAAGCCGGGTCAGCCCGGCTTCGGCGAGGATGATCGCATCGTATTCCCCGTCGTGCAACTTCCGGATCCGTGTGTCAACATTTCCCCGCAGGTCCCGGATGATCGTTCCTTCACGGTGACGCAGGAGCTGTGCCTTCCGGCGGGTGCTGGAGGTGCCGATGATCCGTGCCTCTCCGGGGGCACCAGACGTCGCGAGAAAATCTGCCGGTGAGTCACGTTCGAGCACCGCAGCGGTGACAAGCCCGAACGGGCGGTATGCCGGAATATCCTTCATGCTGTGCACCGCACAATCGATCTCACCATCAAGGATCGCATCGTCCAATGCCCGGACAAAGACCCCCTGTCTGCCAATCTCGTGCAGGGGAACATTGGTCACCGTGTCCCCCTGCGTTGTGATGATCTTCCGCTCTACCTCGATACCCATTGCAGTAAGTTTGGTACAGACGGTGTCAGTCTGGGCACGTGCCAGTCTGCTCCCCCGCGTCCCGACAATTATCGACATTGTGAATACGCCTGTGCCAGGATCGCTGTGTCCTCATCGCTATGGCTCGCCGACAAAAAGTTCGTCTCAAACTGGGAAGGAGGAAGGAAAATCCCGCGTGCGAACATCCGTTCCCGGAATGTGCCAAACGCTGCCGTGTCACACTCTTTGACTTCTGTATAGTTCTTCGGCGCTGCATTCCGGAAGAAATACTTGAACATCGACCCCAGCCGGACAAACGTGCCCCCGGCTTTTTTGCCGAGTGACTCCTCAATGGTACGCGTCCGCTCGTCCAGCGTCGCATAGGTTTCCGGGTGATTATGCAGCCACCGGATAGTCGCCATCCCGGCTGTGAGCGAGAGCGGATTTCCCGAGAAGGTGCCCGCCTGGTACACCGGTCCCGCCGGAGCCACAAGCGTCATGATCTCCCGCCTGCCGCCAAACGCACCGATGGGCAACCCGCCGCCGATGATCTTCCCCAGCGTCGTAATATCCGGTTTCACGCCGTACTTCACCTGCGCTCCGCCAATACCGAGACGGTACCCGGTGATCACTTCATCAAAGATGAGGAGGACATCGTGGGCTTGGGTGATCTCCCGCACATCCCGGAGGTAGCCGGTATCCGGAAGCACCGGTCCGATGTTCCCCATCACCGGTTCGATGATGAGCGCAGCGACATCGTCATGCGTTGACAGGAGGGTTTCCAGTGCCTCCGGATCATTATACGCCACCTGCCGGGTGTGGGCGACCAGTGCTGCGAGCACCCCGGCAGAGTCCGGGACACCGAGTGTTGTCGCTCCCGATCCTGCCTTGACGAGCACAGCATCATGGGCTCCATGGAATCCACCCTCGATCTTCACGATATCCTTCTTCCCGGTAAACCCCCGTGCGAGCCGGATCGCAGCCATCGTCGCTTCAGAACCGCTCGACACAAACCGGATCATGTCCATGCCCGGGTGGTCTCCGGTGATCAGCCGGGCGAATGCAGGTTCTAGTGGAGAAGGCGTGCCATACAGCCAGCCCTTGTCAAGCTGGGCAGTGATCGCTTCCCTGATGGATGGAGTAGCATGCCCGAGAATCAATGGACCATATGCCATGCAGCAATCGAGGAGAGAGGTGCCGTCGACCGTGAAGAGGCGTGAACCCTGTGCGTGAGCGGTGTAAAAGGGATAGGGCTTGATCGCCCGCACCGGGCTCGAAACCCCGCCGGGCATCAACCGTTCTGCTTCCCTGAAGAGGTCTTCACTCTTCATCGAGCCACCTGCACACATCAGCCGCGAAATACGTGATGATGAGATCCGCCCCAGCCCGTTTGATGCAGGTCAGGCTCTCGAAGACCGTCTCGCGCTCCTTGATCCAGCCATTGGCTGCCGCTGCTTTGATCATGGAATATTCTCCGCTTACCTGGTATGCCGCGACCGGCAGACCAAGCGTGGCAATATCGGCGAGAATATCCAGGTAGAGACCTGCGGGTTTCACCATCAGGATATCGGCACCTTCCTCCATGTCCATACGGGACTCGAGAACCGCCTCCCGGCGGTTGCCCGGGTTCAACTGGTAGGTCGTCCGGTCGCCGAAGGAATAGCCGGAACCGGCTGCTTCCCGGAAGGGTCCGTAGAGAGCGGATGCAAACTTCGTGGAATACGACAGGATCAGCACATCTGAAAATCCCGCGTCATCCAGTGCCCGCCGGATGGAACTGACCATGCCGTCAAGCATGCAGGACGGTGCGACAATATCCGCCCCCGCTTCCGCATGGCTTGTCGCGATCTGGTTCATAAGTTCGAGGGAGGGATCATTCAACAGATCCTGGTCCCCGGAATGCATCTCACCCACGATCCCGCAATGTCCGTGGGTCGTGTACTCGCACGCACAGACATCCGTGATGACCACCATCGCGGGCAGCACTGCCTTGACCTTCCTCACTGCCTGCTGGACCACGCCATCCGGATCATAGGCGCTCCGTGCTCCCGGATCCTTGTTCTTCGGAATCCCGAACAGGAGGATTGCCCGGATACCCTGGTTCCATAACCGTTCAGCCACACGGGCGATCCCGCTCACCGGGTAACGGAACTGTCCCGGCATTGCCATGATCGGCAGGGGATCGGCAAGGTTCTCGTCAACAAAGAGCGGTGCAACGAGGTCAGTTTTTACTATGGTGCTCTCGCGTAAGAGCGGCTGGATGTTTCTTTTCCGCGACCGTCTCATACGTCGTTGTGGAAACACGCTTTAGTCACCCACTAATATCGCCATTCTGCATTGTATTTGGCAACCAATGTTTATATTCGTGTGGAATTTGCGTTTGTTTGTCCAAACACGGTGGAAAGGGCAGTGCCCAAATGCCTGTTTTGGGCGGTATCAGGGAATGATCTACCGGCTAACCGGGATGCACAACAGGTTCATGGTGGGTCTGCCCCAGGTGCCGAGAGACATTGTCCCTCTATATCATACTTTATTACGTTTATCGGTCTCTTGGTTGGGGGTACTCATGACTCGACCAAGAGGCTTCATTGAAGTTGTCTATCAGAATTCAGATTGCGATCCCCAAAGGCAGATGGATCACAGATCACAGGATAAGGAACTCCTGTTTCTGCCGGCAGATCATAATTCAGGGTGATGGA
>JAQTSH010000253.1 GCA_028711405.1 Methanoregula sp. | reverse complement strand
AAATTTTAGGTTTTTCACCGTTTGCATCTGAAAAATCTAATTTCTCATCAGATTCAATCAATTTTTCACTTGGCACTCAGTGCAAGCCCAGAAAAATTGTGAAATCACTTGAATTTTAGATAGAGCCGCAATTTGAGGTTTTTTATTGCGTTCATGGGGTTATAACCCAGCCTGTTTTGGGAAATTTACTTTTATGGCGATTGGATTATCCGCGCCGCTCAGAAGAAGCACTATCAGTTTCTTGCGAAACGTGTCCTCCTCATCGTAACTTAACCGGGTCTTCTGCATATCGCTACAACTGTATTGGGTGTATATATCTAACAAGATTATAGCGGGCAGGGGATGGAAGTGTCAAAAGATTGGCAGGCGATCTTTGATCTTTAACCTGAGTTCCCGCTAGATTTGGCACATGAGATCATCAATTATTACAATACTGCCTCCTTTCAACATTATTCAATTTTTTCTGCCGTTTTTGCGTATTCGATTAAGGAATACTGTGCCTAAAATAATTTAGGCACATTAGGAGATGAAAAATTTTCTGTTTCTGAGGATATTTAGGGACTGAATCCAATACGGAATGATTAATGGGTTTTAAAAATTGGTCATGTGCCTAAAAAGTTCGGGAGTTTAGGCTTTAGGATTACCTCCGAGAAAGCACCAAAGCAATAATAATTTCTGTTCCATTTACCGGCATCCCCCAACGGATCACTTCCGGCAGTTCCCGGAAAATCCCAATCGTACAGGTATATATTATCGTCAGTCTCTCAGTGTACGTGATGCAGAATCCGGTAGAAAATGATGTGTATGCAGCTCTCGCAGATGCGACGTTCCAGGCGATGCAGCAGGCGGTCATCTATCTCCCCCCGGATGTGAAACGGGCGATAGACCGTGCAGTCTCGCAGGAGAGCGATCCGGTTGCACAGGGAGAATTTGCGAATATCCAGAAGAATATCACGGAAGCAGAACGGTTGGGCATCCCGCTCTGCCAGGACACGGGCGTCCCGGTCGTGTACCTGACCATTCCCCCCCACATTCCTTTTTCAGCACAGCTCTATGATGCCGTTGCCGAAGGGATCCGGCAGGCAACCGAAGCAGTCCCGCTCCGTCCCAATGTCGTTGATCCGCTCACCCGTAAAAACTCGGGCGATAACACAGGAGCTGGTATGCCGGCAGTCCATGTGGAGCCCGGCTCCCGGTTTACTGTCACAGTCCTGCCCAAAGGAGCCGGGGCGGAGAACGTCTCCCGGATTGCGATGCTGCTCCCCTCGGAAGTGGACGAGATCGAGAAATTTGTGGTCGAGACCATGCTCATCGCTGAAGGGAAACCCTGCCCCCCGGTTGTCCTTGGCATCGGTATCGGCAGCACGTTTGACGGCGTCGCTGCGCTCGCAAAAGAAGCCCTGCTTTTACCCATTGACCAGATGGATCCATTTGAGCAGCACCTGTGCGACGCCGTAAACCGGCTCCGGACCGGTCCGATGGGTCTCGGGGGCGATACAACCGCGCTTGCCGTAAAAGTGAAGACCGGAGCCTGCCACACGGCATCGCTCCCGGTCGCCGTGAACGTGCAGTGCTGGGCGTGCCGGCGGGCAACGGTGGAGGTGACCTGGGAATGACCGGTACAGCAGTGCAACTCTCCATACCCCTCGGCGATGAAGTCCTCGCACTTCACGCGGGCGACCGGGTGGAACTGTCAGGGATCGTCTATACCGCACGGGACGAAGCACACCTGCGGATGCAGCACGACGGCATCCCTTTCGATCCGGAAGGGGCAGTCATCTATCATTGCGGTCCGGTGATCCAGGGGAACCGGGTCATCGCAGCCGGACCCACCACCTCCGCACGGATGAACAAGCTCTCCGGTTTCCTTCTCGACCGCGGTGTCCGGGCACTCATTGGTAAAGGGGGCATGGGCAACTCCGTGCGGGAACAGTTACAGCACCGGGGCGTCTACCTTGCCTTCACCGGAGGATGTGCGGCACTCGCCTCGTCGCACATGACCCTCGTGGGCGTTTTTTATGAAGATCTCGGCATGGCAGAAGCCATCTGGGCGATCAAACTCGATCACCTGCCGCTCGTCGTCGGAATAGATGCGCACGGCAACGATATCTTCCGCGAGGTACGGGAACACGCGAAGCAGGTATTTGATACGTACCGGAAATCGTGATGCCGGCTCGTGAAGATCCCCCGGCTGCATGTAAAACACATAGGTTTTTTTCACTTCCCCCGCCACATTAAAGATAGGATAAAATTCCAAAAAAGGACAAGCGCCATGAAACTAGTGATCGACGAGACCCGGTGCAAGGGTTGTAATCTCTGTACAAAGGTATGCCCCTACCATATTTTTCAGGCAGGCAAAAAGCCAAACAGGAAGGGAATCATTCTTCCAGAACTGGACCGACCTGAACGCTGCACCAACTGCCGGCTCCAGTACCTCTACGGGCGCACGCTCTGCGGGGTATGCCAGCTCACCTGCCCGGACCAGGCGATTCACTGGGTGGAAGAAGAACTCTATGAACCCAAGAAGGTGGCGATTGAATATTGACAAAGACTGAATTCTGGCAGGGAAATATTGCCTGTGCCGAAGGTGCACTCGCAGCGGGTTGCCGGTTCTTCGGGGGATACCCGATCACCCCGTCAACCGAGATTGCCGAACATATGGCGGTAAAACTCCCGAAAAAAAATGGCGTCTTTATCCAGATGGAAGATGAGATTGGCAGCATTGCAGCCGTCATCGGGGCGGCATGGACAGGAGCACGGGCGATGACCGCGACGAGCGGACCCGGTTTCTCGCTCATGATGGAGAACATCGGGTATGCCGCAATGACCGAGACCCCCTGTGTCATCGTCAATATCCAGAGAGGCGGTCCATCCACCGGACAACCGACCATGGGCGCACAGGGCGACATGATGCAGTGCCGGTTCGGTTCGCACGGCGATTATAGTATTATCGCACTCTGCCCGTCAAGCGTGCAGGAGATGTATGAGCTCACCGCACGGGCGTTTGACCTCGCTGACCAGTATCGGGTGCCGGTCTTTTTGATGGCAGATGAGATCATCGGGCATATGAGGGAGAAGATCCTCGTCCCGGATTCCGTACCGCATAAAGCCCGGCGGGCGCTCGTTAAAGGAACACTACCCTTCAAAGCAGGAGCGGATTTGGTACCCGGCTTCCCGCAGTTCGGCAGCGGATATGGTGTCCACGTGACCGGTCTGACCCATGACGAGCGCGGGTACCCGTGCGCCACAAACCCGAAACTGCACGAAGCGCTGGTGCACCGTCTGGTGGACAAGGTGGAGGCTGCCCGCGACCGGATTGCAGATTATGACATCATCAACCCGGACGCACAGCAGGTCTTTATCGCGTACGGTGCACCCGTCCGTACAGTGCAGCAACTTCTCCACGACCGGGCAGATGATGAAGTTGGCTTGTTGCAGCTCCGGACGGTCTGGCCCTTCCCGGAAAAAGCGCTGTATGCGTTTAAGAATGTCGAACGGTACCTTGTCCCGGAACTGAACATGGGGCAGATCGCCCGCGAGATTGAGCG
>JAQTSH010000252.1 GCA_028711405.1 Methanoregula sp. | reverse complement strand
TCTTCCAGCGTCTTTCCCCGGACGAGCTCGGTCGCCATCGAACTTGACGCGATTGCCGCACCGCAACCGAACGTCTTGAACTTCGCATCGACCACGATATTATCATTGATCTTCAAAAAAATTTTCATGATATCCCCACAGACCGGGTTCCCGACTTCCCCAACGCCATCCGGGTTCTCTATCTCGCCCACGTTCCGGGGATTTTTGAAATGATCCATCACGGTATCGCTATACATCACACCCTCCGTTTTTTCCGGTTCTCTCTGTCTGGTACAGGGGCGACATCTCCCGCAGTCGCCCGACAATTTTAGGTAGAACGGCAAGAACGGTATCGACATCCGCCTCAGTGTTCACATCGCCAAGCGTCAGGCGCAGCGAACCGTGCGAGACTTCAACCGGAAGCCCGGTGGCAAGAAGCACATGCGACGGCTCCAGTGAGCCGGAGGTGCAGGCACTTCCCGTGGAGGCACAGATTCCCACGTCATCGAGCCAGAGCAGCATCGACTCCCCTTCGATAAACTCAAAGGAGATGTTGAAGTTCCCGGGCAGGCGCTTCTCCGGGTGACCATTGAGCCGGGTATGGGGGATCTCTGCAAGAACCGTCTTTGTGAGACGGTCCCGCATCGCACTGACTTTCGCATTGTGCCCCGGTATGTCAGCAGTCGCGATCTCGATTGCTTTTCCCATTCCGACAATTCCCGCGAGGTTCTCGGTGCCGGCACGCCGCTTTCGTTCCTGCGCGCCACCATGGATCAGGTTCTCGATCCGCACGCCCTTCTTGATGTAGAGCGCCCCCACTCCTTTCGGACCATAGAACTTGTGGGCGGAGAGCGAGAGCATGTCGATGTTCTGCGCCTTCACATCGATTGGGACATTGCCGATTGCCTGAACCGCGTCCGTGTGGAAGTACACCTTATGTGCCCGCGCGATGGCACCGAGTTCTGCGATGGGTTCGATTGTACCGATCTCGTTGTTCGCGTACATGATCGAGATCAGGATCGTTTTATCGGTGATCGCTGCTTCGAGCGTAACGGGATCGACAAGCCCGTACCGGTCAACCGGAAGATACGTCACTTCGAATCCTTCCCTTTCAAGAAACTGGCAGGCATGGAGTATCGCATGGTGCTCAATCCGGGTCGTGATGATATGGTTGCCCCGCTTTCGGTTCGCCCATGCCACACCCTTTAACGCCCAGTTGTCCGACTCGCTGCCACCAGATGTGAAATAAATCTCATCCAGGTCCGCGTTCAGGGCTTGTGCTACCTGTGCCCGTGCCACATCCACTGCTCGCCTTGATTCACGGGCAATACCATAGATGGAAGAGGGATTGCCATACTGTTCGGTCAGATATGGACGCATAGCGGCTACAACATCCTTTTTCACGTATGTTGTCGCTGCGTGATCCATGTAGATAATGCGCTTCTCTCCCATACGGGCACCTGTCAATGAATATGTGCGTCATTCCCTGAATTATTCTTTTGTCAGGGACTTTTTTTTGGTCGCGAACACTGTTGATGATAGAGATGTGGCGTTAAATATTTCACAATTGTGAATGCACAGTATTATGTCACAATTGTGACAACTTAAACATTGTGATAGTATGGAAGCGCCCTGTCAGAAAATAGTCTGGGATGTGTTGCCGGCGATCCGGGCAGCGATTGCCGTGGAGCTTGTCCGGTGCGGGATCTCACAAGTGGAAGCGTCACGTATGCTGGAGATTGCCCCCTCGGCGGTATCCCAGTATCTCTCCGGCAAACGCGGGTACCGTATCGAATTCGAGGCTGATGTGAAGCGATCAATCGAGCTGCTTGCACAGGATCTCAGGGACGGTAAGAAGATCAGCCTTGTCCAGCGCACCTGCGACATCTGTCGACAACTGCGCGAGGGCGATGAGGGCTGCGGCAGTGTACCCGCCCAACGCTGTCGCGATTGAATCTCATCTTCATCCGTACTCTTTAGTTCCAGGAACGTGTGTATGTGTATGGACATTTCAGCAAGGCGCGAACTCCTCGTTGAGAGATTACGGCAGGTGGGATCAATCCTTGTCGCCTTCTCCGGGGGAGTGGATAGCAGTCTCCTCGCGGTGCTTGCGAACGAAGCGCTCGGGAACAAGAGCCGATGCGTCCTCCTTGACAGCCCGGTCGTACCGCGCCGGGCGATAATAGAGGCTCGCGGGATCGCCCGCGACCATGGATTCGTTCTCGAGATCATACCGGTGGACATGCTGGAGGATGACCGGTTCCGGGCGAACCCGAAAGAGCGCTGCTATTGGTGCAAGAAGCACTCCATTGCAGTATTAAAGAAGCGCGCTACCGAACTGGGGTGTGCCTGCATCGCGGATGGGATGAATATATCAGATACCGGAGAGCATCGACCGGGGCTCCGGGCGACGAGGGAAGAGGGGATCCTGCATCCCTTCATCGATGCCGGCATGACAAAAGCCGATATCCGGGCACTCGCCCGCACGATGAGCCTCCCGTTCTCGGACAAGCCCTCGGCAGCCTGCCTCTCGTCCCGCATCCCCTACGGTGATGCAATCACGGTTGACTCATTACGCATGATTGAAGACGCCGAAGCGTTCCTGCACCATATCGGCTTCTCGCAGGTGCGGGTCCGGCTGCACGGCAAGATCGCACGGATAGAAGTACCCGATACGGAGATGCAGGGATTGTTGGATATGCACGAGACCGTCGTCCGCGAATTAAAGACGATCGGTTTTTCGTATGTGACGCTTGATATTGAGGGATACCGATCGGGAAGCATGGATGAGGTCATATGACAGCACAGGAAACGCCGTTTACTGGCAAAAAGGAGAAACACGATGGAGCACCGTATGGAGAAAATAACGGCAATACGGAGAGGAAAAATACACCAGAGGAGATGTACCACACCGTCCCCTGCGTGAAGATAGACGGGTGCAGGGCAACAAAGACCGTGCATGAGGTCGTCATTGAAGAGCCAATCGCGGTCTTTGTGAATGGACGGCATGCGGTGACCGCAGTCATGAGCCCCATCGATCTGGAGGATTTTGTCACCGGGTATCTCTTCACAGAACAGATAATTAAAGGCATGGAGGAGATCGAATCGATCAGGATCGAGAAGAACCGGATCAGCGTGATCACAACAAACCTCTTCAAAGTGCTCGGACCGAAAAAGACGATCCTCTCCGGCTGCGGAGGGAGCACGTCCTACATCGATGCAGCGAAACTCCCGAAGATCCAGTCCACGTTCACCATCAGCGCAGATGCTCTACGAAGCGCCCAGCGATCGCTCCCGGATTCAGGAGTACACCAGACTACCGGAGGCATTCACGTAGTCGCACTCCTCAATAAAGAGGGGGTAATCACCGTCGCAGAGGATATCGGACGCCATAACGCCGTCGACCGCGTGATAGGGTACGGGTTGCGCAACCATCTCGACTTTTCACGGACATTCATCCTCTCATCGGGTCGGATCTCATCCGAGATGGTGCGCAAATGTCTTGTCGCAAACATTCCCATCATCGTCTCCCGGAGTGCGACCACCACACTCTCCGTAGAGATCGCAGAGGAAACGGG
>JAQTSH010000251.1 GCA_028711405.1 Methanoregula sp. | reverse complement strand
TGAGGTCCTTCTGGGGGAAATCGAACATTCCGTGCTCCTTATAGTACCGGTAATCTGCCTGGAATGGAAGTCGCATATTCCCGTAAATGTTGTCACGGAATATCTTGTGCCCGCCGACCGCATAGAATGAGTGCGGGGGGATATAACCTGTCTTTGCACCCCGCACAAGACGGGTTGCTGTTGTGTCAAGCAGCGCGTCGAGTTTTTCGGAATCCCTGTCCTCATCCGTAACAAACAGGGCACGACACCCCGCGACGTCAGCCCATGCCGTGAGCGCCTCTTTGAGGTAAGGCAACTGACGCAGGGGCCCGGCGATGACAAACCCGATCTGTTTACCCGCAAGGCTTGGGATATGTCCCTTAAAGAAACTCCGGTCAAAGAACTGTTTCCACGCGGAGGAAAGGTACCGGTCATGCACCGTGCCCGCGATGACGATGATGTCGGCTGCTCCCAGTGTCTTTGAATAGAAGTCCCGGAAGCCATCCTTATACACGCACATATTGTCATAACCGCACTGGCAGCACCCAAGGCACCCGCCCCGGATATCCACGTCATGCAGGTTGACCAGTTCAGCAGTACCGTCAAATGCCTGCATAAGCCGCCCGGTCATCTTTCCACAATTAGCGGAACTGCCATCAGAATCCGTGAGAATAACCACCTTTTTCCCGATGGTCCGGACCGGTTCTGGTGCCGGGCCGGGTATATACGACCATGACGACCATATGAGCGGCGCATGCTCCCGCTGGGTTGGCATCGTATCCTGTACCATGGCAAAGAGCAGCTGTGCGAATTTCTCGAACCGGCTGCGTTCCTCTTCTTTGAGCAGGTCCATCATGTCGGCTGAGTAAAACCCGCAGTAGCGCATGCCGAGATCATCGCAGACCGCGTGCACGTAGTTGTGAGCGATCTGGTCGAAGAAGTGGATCGAGGTGGAGAGCGATGCGGTGTATTTCCCGGAAAATGCCTCCTGTGTGCTGCGCTCGAAAACAAGTTCGATAAAGCGTTTGTATTGCGAGGGTACGAGCAGGAAATACAGGGGAAATGCCCAGATTACGAGATCTGCGGTTCGCACCGCGTCCATTATCCTGTCAAATACCCCACGATCCTTTTCGATCTTACGGATATCCTGTGCCACATGAAGGATCTGGTAGTCATGCGACGGGAATTTTTTTTGCTTATACGCCACGTACTGCATCGTGACACTGATATCCCCTTTCGGGCTGCCGTTCAGCACAATAATTTTCATGCGTATCACTTTTGTCAGTCATCCTGGGGATTGCCTGAAGACTCCAGGATCTTTTTTGCAAATTCCTGCAGGGCGTCGGCTTTTACGAGCGCAATGCCCCGCTCAACATCGCCCAGCACAAGCAGGATATCCCCAGGCTCGATGCCGAAGATTTTGCGGGCTTCCTTGGGGATCACAACCTGTCCCCGTTCCCCGACTTTCACGCTGCCGAAAAGATGTTTCGTCTTCTCCTGCCGGGGCGCCACCAGTTCGTCAACAAGGGTCTCCTTCTCTTTGCGATCTCTCTTTTTCATTTTTTTCATACTTTTCATGTTTATATGATTATTCGTATTTATGCATTTTCAAAATCTGAGGATCTTTTCGTGTGCCGGGAGCATCACTGGTGCGATGAGGATCCTCCGCCTTCGACCGCTTCCGGGGAGGACTCTTCCACTCTTCATCTCACGGGAAAATATCTCCAACCTGCAATCGGGAAACCAGATTCAGTCCCTGGCACGAGAACTCAAGTCGGTACGTCGCGATACATCCAGCAGCATACGTTCCTGTACACCGAAAAATTCCACAAAATCAGCAATCAATTCTTTCAATGGAAATCCAGTATCAGCTGGCAAACCATCGGGAAACGTACAAGGCAGATGATATTGATCAGGAGTAATTAAAAAATAAGCACGACAAATCCTGATAACAATCAGATTTCGAAGTGTGGAAAAAACTCCTGTCATCCAGAAGAAATTTAATTTTAAATTCAAAGAATGCTAAAGGAAGATACAGCCAATAGTAATACTACCGACATTTTACGGTGAAATCGATGAGTGACGATACCAACACGATACTCCCCGACCAGCAACCTCTCGGGGCAGTGACCTTCGCAGAGAACCCGGAGCCACGGTGCCCCTGCCTTTTATTGCTCGATACCTCCGGATCGATGGCGGGGCAACCCATCGCAGAACTGAACGAAGGCATCCGGGAATTTTATAACGAGCTGCAGAACGATTCGCTCGCGATCAAACGGGTCGAGGTTGCACTCCTCTCGTTTGGTCCTGTCAGGATCATCTCCGAGTTCAATACGGCAGAATCCTTCTTCGACCCCCAGCTCGTGGCTGACGGTGACACGCCCATGGGGGAAGCAATCTTAAAAGGCATTGATCTTATCAGGACCCGGAAAGAACAGTACCGGGCGAACGGCATCTCGTTCTACCGTCCCTGGATCTTTCTCATCACGGACGGCGCCCCGACCGATGAGTGGAAGCACGCCGCCGCGATGGTCCGGGAAGGCGAGAGTGCAAAATCCTTCGCGTTCTTTGCCATCGGCGTCCACAAGGCGGACATGAAGATCTTATCCCAGATCTCGGTCCGGCAGCCGGTCAAACTCCAGGGGCTCAAGTTCCGCGAGTTCTTCCAGTGGCTCTCCAACTCGATGAAATCCGCGTCCCGGTCCAACCCGGGTGACCGGATCCTGCTCGCTCCACCGCTTGGCTGGAGTGAGATATGAGGTGGAAGTTCACACACGCCTCTGTTACGGGAAAAGGGCACACGGATCGCGGCGAGCCCGGGCAGGATTTCTGCAAGGCGGGCACGGTCAGGTTTTCCGACGCTGAATTTTTTATCGGGATCGCCGCGGATGGTGCCGGCAGCACAACCGATGGCGGGCGGGGAGCGGAGATTGCGTGCAGCACCTGCTACGCGCAGATCCTCGAGACGCTGCGAAGCGCCGGGGAACTCGCCCGGATCACTGACGAGGATGTCCGGAACTGGCTCACCGTGTCACGTGAAGCGATCGTGATCGAGGCACAGGAGCACGTGAAGCGGGTACGGGAGTATGCCTGCACCATCCTCGGCGTCATTTCCGGACACGATCGGGCAATCTACTTCCAGATCGGTGATGGCGCGATCGTGGCTGGCACCGGACCCGACTACCAGACGATCTTCTGGCCCGAACAGGGCGAGTACGCGAACACGACCTTTTTTATCACGGACGAACAGTTCCTTGACCGCTTGCATGTCCACCACGACATATCCCCCGATGAAGTCGCGGTCTTCACGGATGGATTGCAGAACCTCGTGCTCTCGTTCGCAAAGAGGACCGCTCATGCCGGTTTCTTTGTCCCGCTCTTTGGTGCGCTGCGAAAGGACCCGGAGAACGGCTTTTCGGATTTTTCCGCACAGCTGGCAGGATTTCTCTCCAGACACGACATCAGCGCGAGAAGCGACGATGACAAGACCCTCATCCTTGCTCTTCGCATAGACGGGTGAACCATGACCTCTGTCCTCCTCACCCCGCTCTTCGATAGTTCCGGAACCCGGATCAGCCTCG
>JAQTSH010000250.1 GCA_028711405.1 Methanoregula sp. | reverse complement strand
CCGGACTCAAAATCCAGTCGCGAGCCGGTACATGGATCGGGGGCAGGATGGGCAGACCGGGCAAGTCCAAGCCCCGTAAGATGAACCCTGCACCCCATGTACTCTTTCCTCTCGGGGATTCCGGGGGTGCCCGGCGGTCATTCCAGGAGGCGTCGAACCACACGGAAGACGCGGATGAGGAAGCGACCGAGATCGATTTCGAGAAGGCGGGGGGTATGATCACCATCGAGGTCGGACGCCGGCGCTGCACCGGCTGCCAGGAGATCACGTACCTGAACCGGTGCGACAAATGCGGGGCGCACACCGTCCCGGTCTATACCTGTCCCAAGTGCCTGCATGAGATGGCGTTCGATCGCTGCCCCAACTGCGATGTACCGACCAAATGCACCCAGCAGAAATCCTTAAACGTGAAGGATGAATATGCCCGTGCAATGGTCCGTATGGGGATCAAACCGGAGAACCTCAAACTCTTAAAAGGGGTGAAAGGGGTGATCTCCCGGGACAGGACGGTGGAGGCGATGGAGAAGGGCATCCTGCGGGCGATGCAGGACATCTACGTCTTTAAGGACGGCACGACCCGGTTCGATATGATCGATCTCCCCCTGACGCACATCCGTCCCGACGAGGTGAAGGTGTCGGTTGAACGGCTCCGGGAGCTCGGCTATACACTGGACACGAACGGGTATGATCTCCAGAATGGCGGGCAGGTGCTGGAGATGCATGCGCAGGACCTCCTTGTCTCGGATTCCTGCGCGGAGTATCTCGTGAAGGTGGCGCAGTTCATTGACGATCTTCTGACGAAACTCTATCACCTGCCGGCGTTTTACAACGTGAAGACCCGCGAAGACCTGATCGGGCACCTGGTGATCGGGCTTGCACCGCATACGAGCGCCGGGGTGCTCGCCCGGATTGTCGGTTTCACGCGGGCGAACGTCGGGTATGCCCACCCGTTCTTCCACGCGGCAAAAAGGAGGAACTGCTTTTTTGGGGATACAAAGATCGAGGTGTATGACGGGAAGCACTGGGAGACCGTACCTATCCGGACGTTCGTTGTCGAGAACTTTGATCTCACCCGCCCCGGTCTCGACCGGCTCGGGACATATTACTCGAATCCCGTGCAGACGTACTTTACCCGAACGGTTGATACGACGGGCATGATGCATATCCGGAAGATCACGTCGGTCTCCGTTCACCGGGCGCCGGATGCGCTGCTCCGGTTTGTGACCTCGCGGGGGCGGGAGATGGTGGTGACGCCGGATCACGCGATGCTGGTCTGGGATACGGGGTATCTCCGCAAGGTCCGGGCGCTTGAGATTGCGGCGGGGGATGCCGTGCCGGTGCTTGAGGGGATGAACGTGATGGCGGACCGGATCAGCGCCGTTGAGACGGTCCCGGCACCGGAGGAGCGGGTGTATTGCCTGACAGTGGCTGACGATCATACGCTTGTGGCGAACGGGATCTTCACCGGGCAGTGCGATGGCGATGAGGATTGTATCATGCTGCTCATGGATGGGTTGTTGAACTTCTCCCGCTCGTTTCTGCCCCAGACCCGGGGCGGGTCGATGGATGCGCCGCTTGTCCTGACGAGCCGGATCGATCCGGCAGAGATCGACAAGGAAGCCCTGAACGTGGATGTGGGCAGCGGGTATCCGCTGGAGCTGTACCTCAACGCGCTGGTCTATGCGAAGGCGAAGGATGTGGAACCGCTGATCGACCGGGTGGAGCGCCGGATCGGGACGCCCCGGCAGCTGGAGGGGTTCTCGTTCACGCACGATACGTCGGATATCTCTGCGGGACCTCTGGAGTCAATGTATACTCAGCTTAAGTCGATGACCGACAAGCTGGAGGCGGAGCTGGCGCTTGCCGAGAAGATCCGGGCGGTGAACGCGGATGACGTGGCTGAGCGGGTGTTGACGACGCATTTCATCCGGGACCTGATGGGGAACCTGTCCGCGTTCTCGAAGCAGAAGTTCCGGTGTACGAAGTGCAACACGAGTTACCGCCGGATGCCGCTTGCCGGGAAGTGTACGAAGTTTAAAGGGAAAGGGATCTGCAACGGGAATATCATCCCGACGGTGCATGAGGGGTCGGTGAAGAAGTACCTGGAGATGTCGCGGGATATGTGCCGCCGGTACAAGGTGTCGGAGTACACCCGCCAGCGGGTGGAGGTGCTGGACCTGGCGATTGCGTCCACGTTTGGGGAAGAGAAGCAGGAGCAGCTGGGGCTTGCGGATTTTATGTGATGGGCAGAGCCGGGCGGGGACACAATTTTAAAAACTCAAACGCCCTTTACTATCCTGCAATATACGATTTTGTGCGCGAGGGTATCCAAGCTTGGTCAACGGAGGCAGACTCAAGATCTGTTCTTGCAGAAGTTCGCGGGTTCAAATCCCTCCCCTCGCATTAGATCTGTCCTTAAGGGAACTCTTGTGTTGCATTCATTTCAATTCTAACCTGCACGGTTCGGGGAATTTTTCCGGTAGAGCAGGTCAAAACGGATTCTTTTTTCTGGGGTTTTGCCATTTTTTTGGGGGACCGTGACTGTCAGACCGAATCCAGTTAACAGTCAAATCCGGGGAAGCGTTGTGCATGACCCTTTCCACATATGGTTTGTACCAGAGCCATTTTTACAAGGTCCGGGGTTTACTCGAGCACAAACAAAAACTTGGGTCCATTGAGATGAATCATGTGATCCGGTTCCTCAGCTAACCAGACTTCCGTTTCCCAAGCAGTCTCATCCAAATATTTCTTGAATTCTTTTTTCGTCGGGAAAGAACTGATATATATCTGTTTGATTCCACTCTTCGACAATAATTCAGTCAGTTCATGTAATCGTTTTGGAGACATTGGGCCGTGAGAAGTAACGGCCTCAATCAAAAACAGCACGTTCTTGGTTCTGTTGTAAAAAACGATATCCGGAAGTTTGTCGTGCTGCGTTATCGGGAAGTTTAATTCTTCAACAAGTCTCTCATTAATTTTTAACATCTTATTTGCTGCATCTCCGAGATACAAAATCTCCGATCCAGGTAAAAATCTCGGATAAAGGTCGCGAAGGACTGCAATTTGTAATTCGTTATGCGCCCCTGCGGTCAGCGTCAAAATCTCGTCATTAAGTGTGACCGTCAGGTTATGTTCACGTTTTTTGCCTGCATATTTCTCAATAAGTTTTCCGTGATTTTTCGTAAAATGGGATAATTCCTCATCGAAACTTGGAGTTCCGAATACTCGTATAACAGTCAATGCCTCCGGTGTTATTGTGTAATTATTCTTCGGGCTGTTGGTCGGGAGCGTGGGATCGTCCCTGTTCCTGATAACGATACCTGCCTGTTCGAACTGGTGCAGCGTTTGTCTTCGAATCGTTTCCCTTGAATTCTCGGCGTAGGTCACTTTATAATTTTCACTGATGAATCCCATCTTGAGTTGGCGAAATTAAGACTCAACTTCCCAGAATCGAGTGGAAATCGAACTATTTCAACTCCAAAAATGAAAATTGTCGTATCCAAAACTAAGAATTTTTAAAAAACGATCACTCACATACTATTTTTTTCGAGATCAAATCAAAATTTCTCAAAAAACATGAAAA
>JAQTSH010000249.1 GCA_028711405.1 Methanoregula sp. | reverse complement strand
GTGCCCCAAGCAGCGCGGATCATCGTACACGCCTCGCAACAAACAGGAGGAGGATCCCTATCCCCGCGATGCAGGTGACAGGGGAGATCGGGCTTTTCTGGGTTGTTGTTACCGGAGTATTATAGTTTAAGGATTTTGCAAGAGCGCCTTTGGTACCGTGGTAACCCCCGGTATAGACCTTGACCTCATCGATCCACTTCACCGTATAGCCGCTCGTGGATGGGTACAGGTCATCGAACAGGTGGATCGTTGCCGGTGGCATCACCGCCCGCATATCAGCATTCCCGAAGACATGCTTGCCATCCGGGTTTGTCGAGTTATCCGCAAAGAACACAAGCCTCATCCCGGCAAAGTATGACGGCGGATACCCGGTTCCCTGCCGTTCTCCGACCGTGGTCTCTTCACCATTATACCAGGAGACCACAATCAACCCCTGGCGTGGCGAAGAGTTATAGATGTTATCATACCCGAACTCGACATGGTAGCCATCCGGGGCTTTGATCATCACCTCATCACCCGGATTCATACCTCCTACAAGGGTAGAGAGATCTTTGACGGCTGTGCCCCTGACTGCCCCCTCGTCTTTGAAGTTGGCGGTCTCGTTTACATCCCACTGCTGTTCTTTGTCATCGACAAAGACCGGTCCCTGGTGATAGTAATGGGTCTTTCCATCCCCCTGCACGGGCAGGTTTCGTTCCATCCAGGTGTAATCCACGGTCGTCTCGTTTATGACGGTCGTGCCGTCTGCGGCATATTTAACGACATGGATTGCTGTGGTGGGTGCTGCATTAACAATGTTTACGAACCCGCAGAGCAGGATTGCTGCAAGGATAAACGGGAGCAAACGGATTCCAAACATCGGTTGTTCTATCGAATTGCGTTGGTAACAAGATCTGAAATGCATAGTTAGTTCCTCTTCTGTAAAATGTACCCGATTACCCCGCAGGCTGCGAGCGAACCTACAACGGTAAAAAGTGAGATCCCGGATTTTGTCGGGGAAACAGCCGGGGCTGTCGTTGCCAACCGGGGGGATTCGTTCGGGGTTGTGCTGCGGGAATAGACAAGGATATCCGAAACTGACTGGACCGAGAGCCCGGTCGTGGTCGGGTACTTCTCAGTTCCCTGCTGGTAGTAGTATATGTATTCGGGTGCGGCGGTCTCGTGCCAGTCTGTGCTCCCGAACGCATGGATACCCCAGGGATTCGTGGAGTTGTCAGCGAAAAAGACCAGTCGCATGCCCGTGCGATACTGCGGGACATACCCCTCGTCAGCATGGTACCAGGTGATCACCATGGCACCCTGCCGGGCAGTTGGGGTATACACGTTCTCGTAGGCAAAGGTTTTGGAGAAGCCATCCACTGCTTTTACCTTCACGATATCCCCGGGTGCCATTCCCCCTACGAGGTCACAGAGGTCTTTAAGGGTTGTCCCTTTGACCGCTCCCATATCCTTCTCCTGCACATTGGTGTCTTCTGCGGCATTCAGGCGGAGCTGCTCTTCGCGCACCGGATCCGGGTCATCTACAAAGACCGGTCCCTGGTGGTAGTAGTGGGTCGTGCCATCCCCCATGACCGGCAGATGGGTTTCCATCCAGCGGTAATCCACGGTAGTCTCGTTTGTCACCGTCTTGCCGTCAGGGGCATATCTGACCACATGTAATTCGGTTGACGGGGATGCACTCACCGGCATGATCGCTAAGCCACAGACGAGAAGAACAACAATGATCCCGGAGAACAAAGCACTCCGGTAATTTTGTGAACAGTACATCAGGAATTCCTGCCATGATGCAGATCGTCCCGTTCGTACACGAGATCCCCCACCATAGTAATCAGAGTTTGAAGGTAGGTATTAAAAGACTTTTAGTAAATAATTTGCGAGTTAATTAAAAAAGATTAACTGATGATGTGCGAAAGAGGCGGGACGGGAAACGACAAAAATGACACCATCTGTTCAGAACAGCGTCGTCTGCGGCAACTTCAGGTGCTGTTTTGCCGCAGCGGTGGTCTCCCTGCCCTGCGGGGTGCGCTTTAAAAAGCCAATCTGGATGAGGTATGGTTCGTACACCTCTTCGATCGTCCGCACCTCTTCCCCGACCGAGATGGCAATCGTCTTTGCCCCCACCGGACCCCCGCTGAAATCCTCTGCGATCACCGAGAGGATGCGCCGGTCGATCTCGTCGAGCCCGAGCTCGTCAATCTGGAGCAGCGCCAGTCCGTCACGGGCGATCGCTTCCGTGATCGTCCCATCGCCTTTCACGACAGCAAAATCCCGCACCCGCCGGAGGAGCCGGTTCGCGATCCGGGGTGTGCCCCGGCTCCGCCGCGCAATCTCTGCCGCTCCCTCCGGGGTGATCGGGATCTTTAAGATGGCAGCGCTCCGGGTCACGATCAGGACGAGGTCATCCGTCGAGTACAGGTTCAGGCGGACGATGATCCCGAACCGGTCCCGGAACGGCGAACTCAACAGACCCTGCCGGGTCGTCGCCCCGATCAAAGTGAACCGTTCAAGCGTCAGCTTGATCGACCGGGCGCTCGGACCTTCGCCGATCAGCACATCGATAAAGAAATCCTCCATCGCCGGGTAGAGGATCTCCTCGACCACCGGGTTCATCCGGTGGATCTCGTCAATGAAGAGCACATCCCCGGTCTTTAGCGCCGTCACGAGCGCAGCGATATCCCCGGGTTTCTCCAGCACCGGACCCGTCGTCGTCTTGATCGCCGCGTTCATCTCGCGTGCGATGATATGCGCAAGCGTCGTCTTGCCCAGCCCGGGCGGTCCGGAGAAGAGAATATGGTCAATCGGTTCACCCCGTCGCTGTGCCGCCTCGATCGCGATCGCCAGTGCCGCCTTCACCTGCCCCTGCCCGACAAACGCATCGAGGCGTGACGGGCGGAGCGTCAGGTCTTCAGCATCGTCCATGAGGGGTTCCGGGGAGATGATCCGGTCTGTCATCCCACATCACCGCTCCCGGAGTTTTGCAAGCGCTGCCTTGATGAGCACCTGGATCGATGCGTCATGCGCCCCGCCCGCAGCGGATGCCACCGCTTCCGCCGCCGCTTTCTCGGTGAACCCAAGCGAGACGAGCGCGCTTACCGCATCGCGGACGTGCTGGTTGGCGCTGCCGGGAACCGGCGTCATCGACGCACTCACCTTCTTCGCCTTGTCCCGGAGTTCGAGGATGAGCCGTTTGGCGCTCTTCGTCCCGACCCCGGAGATCTTTGTCAGTGTCTTCTCATCCTCGGAGAGGATCGCAAGGATGAACTCGTCTGACGGGATCTGGGAGAGGATGTTCATCGCGGTCTGCGGACCGATTCCGGAGACCCCGATGAGGATCGTAAACATCTCCCGCTCGTTCTGGCGCAGGAAACCGTACAGGGTCATTGCATCCTCACGCACCGCCATGTACGTGAAGAGTTTCACCTTTCCCGAGGTCCGTGCGATCTCCTGCGCGGCGGGTTGCGGCACGATCACCCGGTACCCGATCCCGTTCACGTCCAGCACCACCCAGCGGTCACCGGTCAGGACCGGTTCCCCGTTCAGATACGCGATCATTGTACTATCTCATGACATGGATATGACATAAGGCAATC
>JAQTSH010000248.1 GCA_028711405.1 Methanoregula sp. | reverse complement strand
AGTCACAAAATCTGTTACCAAATTTCATAAATTCAGGGTAGGAACTACCCGGTGAGCCTGTGGACTTGCGGTACGCATACCGGGGTATGAATCAGGAATCCCACGACTTTAGTCGTGGGAGGTTCAACAAAAACAGTATGACTATGCCAATAGGTCCGGCATATCCAGTATCGTATGTGCGCCTTAACGAATATTCTAAAAACAATCCCAGACAATAACCTAACAATGGATGTTGCACTGACAATCCTGTTCCTTGGGATTCTGATTTTTCTTGGCAATGTCTTCAACCGTCTCTTTACCTTAACCAAAATCCCCGATCTCCTCTTCTTAATCGGCATCGGACTTCTCATCGGTCCGGTGCTGGGATTCGTCTCCCCTGCATCCTTTGGGATAGTCGGACCGATCTTCGCTACGGTCACGCTCGCGATTATCCTGTTTGAGGGTGGGCTTCACCTCAAGGTCGAAACGATCCGCTCTTCATTTCAGGGCACCACCATCCTCACGATCAGTTCGTTTATTGCGACCATGCTCTTTACAACAGGTGTCCTGTATTACGGTGGATATCTTACGTTTCTTCCCGCACTGATGCTCGGGGCAATCATTGGCGGGACATCATCTGCTGTCGTTATTCCTATGATTGAGTTCCTTCACCTAAGAAAAGACAGTGGCGCGATCCTCGCGCTCGAATCTGCGATCACCGATGTGCTGTGCATTGTCATCCTGCTTACTATCCTCGATGTGTACCTGCTGGGGACGGTCAATCTGGGAATAACCGCAGGCAAGTTAATTGCGTCCCTCTTCATGGCAGTAATCCTTGGCGTGCTTGGTGGAATTTTCTGGTCAGCCATCTACCACCGGCTTGGCGATATCAAAAGCATTTTTCTCACCCCGGCGTTTCTGTTTATCATCTATGGCATTGTGGACAAGCTTGGCTACTCCGGTGCCATTGCCGCACTTGCGTTTGGGGTAACGCTGGGGAACCTCGACTCCTTTAAAATATCCAGTATTTTCCCTTTTTTACACGACATCCCGCAGGTTGAACTCAATCTTACGGAAAAAGTATTCCTTGCCCAGCTTGTCCAGCTTTTAAAAACATTTTTCTTCATCTACATCGGGCTCTCGATAGAGTTTAGCAACATGTCATCGTTCATCATTGGCGGTGCAATTGTCTTTGCCCTGTTTGTAATCCGAATAATCCTCGTGTATTTCTCGGTGTCCCGGACGATCCCGGTCTGGGATGCAAGTGTGATCGCTATCATGATCCCGAAGGGGCTTGCAGCCGCCGTGCTTGCTGCTATTCCGTTCTATGCGGGGGTCACCGGGGGATTGTTCATCGAAACGACTACCTATGCCATCATCTTGATCTCCATGGTAGTCTGCTCGGTGCTTGTCCTCCTGCTGGAACAAACACCGGTTAGAAGGATGTATGGCAGGATTTTTTCAAAATTCGGAAGGGCAGAAGGACCGGCAGCACAACCAGTACCAGATTCCCGAGCCTGATCACACTTCTGGATACTGTTGAACGGGATCAAAGGGAAATTACCTTTTTTTCCAAAGGGATTTAGCCCAAAAAAAATAGAGAGGTATTGAACTCGAATAACCGATGGATCTGAAGTCAAAAATTATCTCGTGAGTGAACATGGCAACCACCGTAAGAGATACGAATGGAAACCAGCAATCATCGTTCTGGGACCAGCTCACCCGTCCAAGACCATATATCCTCACTGCCCTGATTGTCATCGGAATCATTCTTGAAATCTGCATATATTACTTCCAGAACATTTCTGCTGCATATACACAGTTCTTTTACCTTGTCATAGTTCTCGCCGGGCTCTGGTACCAGAAAAAAGCGATCTGGATAGCCTTGTTTTTCAGCGTGCTTTATTTAACAGGGGAATATCTCCCTACCGTCACCCTGTCTTTAGATTCAGTTTTTCGTGCATTGATGCTCTGTCTGGTTGCTATCGTTATCGGGAGTGTTACCGACCGCATGATAGTCCTGCAAAACCGGTTGGGTTCGGAACACACCCTGCTGCAGGAATCGCATAAATCTCTGGAGACAGCGAATAAAAAACTCAATATGCTCTCTTCAGTTACCCGTCATGATATCCTGAACCAGTTGACGGGACTGCGCCTCTATCTTGAGATGTCGAAAGCGAAGGAAACAGATCCTGTAATCCGTGAATATATACATAAAGAGAATGATGCTGTAAAAGCAATAAAACAGCAGATTACCTTTACGAGATATTACCAGGATATCGGCATACAGGCACCTGTATGGCAGGATGTGGAAGAACATATCACATCTTCCTCAATAGAATTGCAAATAGTCGATATCTCCGTCAATATCGCATTCTCTGGTATTGAGATCTATGCCGATTCACTCTTAGGAAAAGTAATCTACAACCTTATGGAGAACTCACTTCGTCATGGTGGACGTGTCACCCGGATTTGTTTTTCATTTCAAAAAACAGATCGAGGGGGTGTTATCACTTATCAGGATGATGGTGTCGGCATATTGCTTGAAGATAAAAAACACCTTTTTAAACGAGGATACGGTAAACATACCGGGCTGGGGTTGTTCCTCTCCCGTGAAATTCTCGCTATTACCGGAATTGCAATACAGGAAACCGGAGAACCCGGCAAAGGTGCACGGTTCGAAATTATTGTTCCTCATGACAAATATCGGATGCGGAAGGAGTAGCCATTTAATGAGGACTGCCTGCCATTGACCTCGGAGAGTACCCCCTTAAACCCCGCAATACTGAAACCTATTTTAGTTCACCTAACAAACCAGGGAATGTCATGCCTTCCGTCAGCAGCACAGTTAAACAGCAGGTTCTATGAGCACTCATCGCAATAAAGACACTTCGTTCTCTCTTGTTTGGATAGCATCCTGATCGAACCCCCGCCGTTTCATCTATATAATAAGAGAGATTACTCATTGGTATCCACACATGAAACGGCAAATCCTTATTTCTGCGATTTTAATCCTGCTCTCTGCAGCTCTCGGTGTAGGAACATATGTGGTCAAAAACCCAATTGTTACGAATATTTTCCTGACGTCCCTTGTATTAACCATCTCATATCTTTTCTTTTTTGTCATTATCGGGATGGTCTTTGTCAGACGGATACAGGATTTAAAAACGCGCTATACGGCAATAAAGCCCTGTCTGTCCTTTCGATCGTCTTCATCATCGTCTTCATCCTCCAGATTTGGGTGACTGACACTTCTTCGCTCCTTGTGTCGTATGGGATCATCGGTGCCGGGCTTGCGTTTGCGCTTCAGGATGTATTCAAAAATTTTGTTGGCGGTATCCTGATCATTGTTTCAGGATACTACCGTGTCGGGGACCGGATCACCATCGATGATAAATCCGGCGATGTGATGGATATCGGTATCCTCAACACGACGCTGATGGAAATCCGGGGCTGGGTCGGCGGGGATCAGCCATCCGGACGGTTGCTTATGATCATGGGTTAAGGGGTCGAGAAAACCCGTGACTTTAGTCACGGGATGAATCGAACCCCTTTGTCGTCCTTTCTCCATGGTCAGATACAAAGTGTTTGATACTCGCAAGGCTAACTATTAAA
>JAQTSH010000021.1:9397-14874 GCA_028711405.1 Methanoregula sp. | reverse complement strand
ACTGCCGGGAACACATAACTCGTTACTGCGCCCACCGAAGTGCCGTTCACTGTCACATCAACAACGTGATAGCCAGTGTCCGGCGTGATCGTGTATGTCGGTGTTGCTCCGTAGTTGACTGTTGTCACTCCTGCCGGACTGATCGCGCCATTCGCTCCCGGACTCGCCGTGATCGTGTACGTATTGATCGCGAATGTCGCAGCGATTGTCTTGTTCGTTGTCACTGCTGGGAACACATAACTTGTTACCGCTCCGACTGAAGTCCCGTTCACCGTTACATCAACAACGTGATAGCCAACATTCGGCGTGATCGTGTATGTCGGTGTAGCTCCATAGTTGACTGTTGTCACTCCCGCCGGAGTGATCGCTCCGTTCGCTCCCGGACTCGCTGTGATCGTGTACGTATTGATCGCAAACGTGGCAGTAATGGTATGATT
Source organism: Methanoregula sp. (assembly GCA_028711405.1). GTDB lineage: Archaea > Halobacteriota > Methanomicrobia > Methanomicrobiales > Methanospirillaceae > Methanoregula. The sequence continues at coordinate 14,437 of JAQTSH010000021.1, read as the reverse complement.
CATTACGACATTCGTGAACGTGTAACTCGAAATCGTACCATTCGATATGCCGTCCACAAGGACATCCGCAATATGATAACCGGTGTCGACCTCGACTGTGAAGGACTGGTTATTCCCAGTTTCCACACTCACCTCACCGGATGGGGAGATGGAACCCCCGGGCGGAATGGCTGATGCCGTGATTGTGTATGCCGGCGGCGGGTTTACCGTGATATAATTCGTCCGTGTCAGGGTGTCAAACCCAGTTCCATTACTCACCGTTAGCGAAACCGAATAATTCCCCGCATCAGGGTACACGTATAAAGGGTTCTGTTCCACAGAAGTATTACCGTCTCCAAACACCCAGCTCCAGGATGTGACCCCGCCCGTGGATGCATCCGTGAACTGGACCGGCAGCGGTTTTATTCCGGATAACGGACTTGCACTGAAGTTCGCTGTGAGATGTTGCGGCATTGGTGTAATCAGGTAACCGGTTGCTCCGCCAAGATAGTAGGTGCTTGTCGGGGCAAGCGTATCAAAATTCAGTACATTCCCTGAGGGTTTGAGGTTGAATACCTGAATTCGTGAGTTGTCATCATCATAGATTAGGTTGACTCCATTTACCCGGAACTGTGTCCATGCATACTGCCATGGCACATCAATAGAGAGAGAGGAACTGTATTGGTCATAGCCGGAGATCCATATACCCGAATCAAGAGGAATTGTCCCGGTCCCTTTATCTACACCATTGATGTACAGGTGGACATCATCAAATGCAAACGTGGTGATCGTTGTATCCGATGCATCAATTTTTCCGGTGAGATCGGATCCGATCACTAACTGGACGATATCATTTGTGTTCAGGTTGTAAGTCGTTGCTCCGTGTGTGATAAATGACCACGCCCCGGTCACACGGAACTGCATGGTACCCCCGGATACCAGGTAGCCGGGCTTTGCAGCGTTCAACAGGATATCAATTGATGCCGGGTTGGAGACGGTGATATAATCCGTTCGTGTCCGTGTATTAAATCCGGATCCGTTGCCAACCATCAGGCTGACCGTATATGTCCCGGCATTCGGGTATGTGTAGAGTGGGTTCCTGACGGAAGATGTATTGCCGTCTCCAAATGTCCAGTACCATGATGTTACTGGACCTGTGGATGTATCCGTGAACTGGACGGGTAGCGGTCTAATACCGGATGTCGGGATTCCATAGAAATCCGCAGTCACCGGGCTCGCGGATACATTTCCTGTTACTGTGCCATTCGTGGCGAGCAGGTAGGCACCCGGTCCCCCACTCTCATAGACCACCTGCACATAGGAGTCGGGAGATACCGCCCAGGGAACAGTAACATCGAGGGAATCCCCGATCTCCCAACTGTCAGACGGAGGGTTCACAATGTAAGGTGTGACATCGATGTTGTCGATCATCACTTTGTATTGTCCGGTAGGGATGGAATCGCCACCCTCATGGAAAATTTTTACGGTGTTCGTCCCTTCAGAGACGAACTTCATGTTCAATGTCGGGATCTTTTCGGGAGGTGGAGTCGAAAGGACACTGACAGCGACAATGGCGATGATTACACAAAAAATAGAGATCAGTATGAGTGCCCCGACCATCTCTGCCGCTGCTTTCTCATTGTGAGGTGTGGGTGTCATACGGTGTTCCATCGCGGTATTGTGGGTTTGTGACTTGTTTTTTATCAGTCTTGGATCCGGTGTACGCACCTATCGTGTGTGTGAGGGTTGGATGCTTTATTGGTGAGGATATGCACTATCCAGAATATACAATCGATGGTCGGATTAGTTTATAAATTACGCGATGGGACAATGACAGTCAGGAGAAAAAAATACAGATCCTATTGCAAATTCCCGTCTATCCCATGATAAATGTGGAGATTAGGCACTGCAAACAATTCCTGTACAGGGATGTCCATTTCTTGTAACACTTTGTGCATTACCAACAAAATAGACGATATGTGCATTGTTGTCCCCTTCGAGAAGGAACAGTCCGATACCAACTGGTCGGATGTTAGTCACCTGAACATTGTCCGAATTCTGACCATTGATCCACTGTGTCCCATTGATCACAAGTGCAGTTGCAGAAGTGTAAGGACTGCTCGATACAATGGTCATGGTCGATCCAAGATCCCGGTAGCCAGTAATCCACGTGTGAAGGATATCCCCATTATATCTTCTATCAGGAGTCCCATTATGGGTGATATTAACATCCACCCCGGTTGCACTCAACTCCCAGAGCTCATCACCAAGCCCGAATGTTTTGAAGATCCCGGTATTTGAACGGAAATATACCGTCACAATATCCCCTGGATACAGGGTAACGGGAGTCGCTCCAAAATCCGTTGCGGAAATTGAAGACCCGGATTTTGTTACATTAAATTTGAAATAATTGGCACTTGTTTTAGCCAGATTAACCCTGTTATCCTTATAGAAACTGATCGAATTCGCACCCACCACATTTGCAATTACCGGACCTACCGTTTCAGGAGATTGGTTGATCGCGTCTCCGATGACTGACACGTTCTGGAGGACATTCTGGAGCAGTACTACAGGATCGGTACAATTCGTGCAATTACTAATACATGAAGACGGAGTCACCGATGGAGGTACATCCGGGCTGATACCCGCTGTGGACATCGAGATATTCGCGGATCCGGTACGGAGAAGCAGATCACCGGAAGACCCGACACTGTAAAACCTGATATCAGAGGGAGGACAGGTTGAATCAAAGGGAGAAATATATAGGGTGATTCCAGAGGAATAATACGTACTATTCAGAGTAAACGCTCTAGGTGTTCCATCAGTATAAACTGAAAATTTTCCCTTTTGCAGACTGCCAGGACCGTTATTAGTGATCGCGATGTTGCCCGGATTACAGGTTACGCTCACGGTAAAATTGTCATACTCCTCCCGGGTGGGAGAGAGGATAATCTGAACCGTATGGGCACCGGGTGAGACATCTTTGATGATTAATGATTTTCCAAAAGACCATTCATTGCCTTCCAACAAACCGTAGGGTTTGGAGACCCCATCGACCTGGACATAAAATTCCCCGTCTTTCAGTGTGTCCCCGCCGTTATGATAGAGATAGAGGTTTCCCAATCCATCAGTGCCGGTCATGAAATTGATATTGGGGATCTCTTCCGGGGTTTGCTGGGAGAAGAGAAAGACTCCCACGATCATGATTGCGGAGACAACAAGCGAAATCAGAAGAATGGCACCGATTATTTCTGACACCGCAGAGGAGGTATCGGTTTTTCGGGAAGGCTGATTTGAATTCGGCATGACCAGTCAGTCCTCACTTCAAAAAGTCATAGGCGCAATGTTGTTCAGGAAAACTGAATATTCAACCGGTCGGACCGTCATGGATACATCTTCTCTCTGGAAACCGGCATAGGGTCCGGATATATTGATGAACGCCCGCCCGGGGGTTACACTTGGCGGAGTGATGCCAATCGAATACCACGAGGTGTTTGTGATCCCTCCGTTTCTCCGTGCATCATCGAAGATCCCTCTCCACATCAACGCAGTACTGTAATCGGTTACGTTGACCGAGATGTTCACCCAGAATGTTTTCTGGGTTTGTGGTGTTTGCATCGCTCGTAGCCGGCTATCGACACGTACAGGTCCATTTCCTCCGATACTGCCCCCTCCCGCGATCTGAATGGGGGTTATGTCAACCGTGGTATTGTAATCGGTGTTATTTACGAAGGATATTGGCGGGGAGACACGGCAGATCGTACGGTTCTCCTGCGACAGAAACACCCCGCCATCCTGGTATTCGTACTGCTGCTGGATCCAATAATAGTTCTGGGACTGGTATTGCAGAGAGTTCATTAAATACTGTCTCGAAGTGGTCGTATTCACTGCCGCACTACGATAGGTAATATTCATGGACTCCCGTGTATCCTGAATTGCTATGACCGCAGATGACGCGATGGGATTTAACATGGGAAGGAACAGTCCGCTTGCTTGTGTATTTCCTCCTCCGGTTCCAAGATTAAAGGAGGTCGACACGGTTACGTAACTTTGATTGTTGATCCAGAGGGAATCTAGGCTGATCTTGTAGTCCGTGAACCGGTCTTTGACGCCATCCATCTGGATGATCTCGGCTTCCCTGCCGTTCACGGGAACAACATAGACCATCCACATAGAGAACGCAGCAGCGACAAGTCCAAGGAGGAGAATAAACCCAATAACTTCAGACAAGCCCACATCGTTACGATATCGCGTCATTTTCAGTACGTCTTGATTGTGGCAGACTTTATTTAAATGTTCTGTACTGGTATGCTCTCATTATTTCGATTGCCATTTGTGCGGGTGCTTCCAGGGGACTCTGTATGAAAAGCCAGTGATTTTGGGATATTAAACATCTGTGATCTGAGTTCCTCCTCCTAATGTAATCGCAGGAAACCTGAACAGAGCCCTTTTTCTCCAGTTCCCCTGATCCGGATATTACCATTTGAGCTCCGGGGAGGAGATGGGGTCGAGGGGGTTTCCTGCCGGGGTACCTCTTCGTCGTGAGAGATCACAACCCCGAAGGTCTTTGGTTTGCCTGAGCAGCATTTAGGTTGCAGAAAAGGGGGAATTCCGTCACACCGATTTGGGTACTCACCATTTTGGTATGATTTGAGCGTAACGAGGGTTGATACAGGGTTTAAAATGTTCGCTAATGGACGCTATTGGGAGGCAAATCGGAATAAAGATGACCTTTGGATTGTCGGGATGGGATAAACAGGGGTTTTCTCCGGTTCCCCTGATCCGGATATTACCATTTGAGCTCCGGGGAGGAGATGGGGTCGAGGGGGTTTCCTGCCGGGGTACCTCTCCGTCGTGAGAGATCACAACCCCAAAGGTCTTTGGTTTGCCTGAGCAGCATTTAGGTTGCAGAAAAGGGGGAATTCCGTCACACTGATTTGGGTACTCACCATTTTGGTATGATTTGAGCGTAACGAGGGTTGATACAGGGTTTAAAATGTTCGCTAATGGACGCTATTGGGAGGCAAATCGGAATAAAGATGACCTTTGGATTGTCGGGAT
>JAQTSH010000021.1:0-9297 GCA_028711405.1 Methanoregula sp. | reverse complement strand
GGGATAAACAGGGGTTTTCTCCGGTTCCCCTCCGGATATTACCGTTTGAGATCCGGGGAGGAGATGGGGTCTGGGGGAACATTCTGAACCGCAGGCAGTACCAAACCCGTGCTTTGTAAACATCGATAGATATCGAGGTTGAAACATCCGGTGCTCATGTTTTTTTAGTACACCTTCAAATCAAAACGAATATCAGGGTTCATCTCATATTTTTCATCACGTTCAGACTTTTTCTGATCCCGTATCATGACGATGATCACCGGATGAGGATGACTGAGGATTATGACTGATTATGACTGATTCCGATCATCCATACAAACGCCTGTTCAGCCATCCGAACATGATGGCAGATCTTATTCTGGGGTATCTTGATCCCGAACTGGTTGAAGTCTGTGACATCAGTTCACTGAAACGGTGCAATGGGAGTTATGTGACTGATGATCTCAGGGAGCGCGAAGATGATTTGATCTGGAAACTTACGTGGGGAGACCGTGAGATGGTACTCTATCTTCTCATCGAATTTCAATCCAGACCGGATCCCATGATGCCTGCGAGGATGATGTCGTATATGGCGCTCCTCTGGCAGGATCTTGTCAGGAACGGTGCAGCATCGCCCCATTTCCTTCCCGGGATCATTCCTCTGGTTTTGTATAATGGGGAAGTGCCATGGAATGTACCTCATAATGTGAGAGAGGTGATCACGATGCCATCCCCGGCAGGTCATCTTGTTCCATCTATGCCATACTTGGTTCTGGACGAACTCCGGTTAGAAGTACTTCCTCTCTTGGATTCTAAAAATCTCGCAGCATGTTTGTTTGCCCTGGAGCAGTTTGCTGGAGATGAACGGATAATGCTTATCGGGAAAGATATCAACGAGTGGATGACAAAAGAACCGGATCTGAAGCCATTGTATGATGAGTTCTCGTTATACTTTGAGAAAAGTTTAAAGTCTATAGGAGATAAAAACTATCCAAATCCATTTCTGGAGACGACCATGTTAGCAGACAGGATTAGTAAGTGGAGAGAGGAACTCAAAGCGGAAGGTAAAGCCATAGGTGAAGCCATGGGTGAAGCCAGAGGCGAAGCCAAGGGCGAAGCAAAGATTCTTACTTGCATGAAAGAGGCTGGCATGTCACTTGTTGAGATCTCCCGGATCACCGGTCTATCAGAAGATGAGATCGCCCATCTTGTTTAAGATGTGGGTATGTATACATCAGACACCCATGAGCCTATCAGTGGATAGTTCCTATAATCTCTCCAACGGGGATGACCGATACAGGGTTAATTTTTATATATCGTCTTTCGCAAACCAGTATCGACTTCCTGAATAACCAGATCATCATCGAACAATGGCATGATAACACGGTAATCGCCCACTCTGAATTTGAATAAATGTTCTTCTTTACGGGAACGTTTCATCTCTATTATATGTTTTCGCGGATCTACTCTGATGATTTCAAGAGCCCGGTATATTCTTACACCAACCAAAGGATCTATGTTCCTTAACGCCCGTTTTGCGTGATGAGAATACTTGAGAGTATACATCACGTGAAACCCAACTCTTTTCCCAGTTCTTCATGAGAGATAGATTTCCCTGCTTTATATTCCTCAATACCTTCAACTATTGCCGCTTCCGTTTCATCATCAATATAATCATCGTCTTTAAGTACCTCAAGTGCCCGTGATATTTCATCAATCGGTGTCTCTTCAGGTCTGATTTTCAGTTTTTTGATTTTCTGCATGATCGGGGCAGGTATCTCTATTGATTCACTCATACAATCTCATCATCTTTGTTGCTTCATCAACCTTATCGTATCATGGGGTCATGTGGTATAAAAAAAGATTTTTAGAAACATGTGATACAATGCATTGGAATTAGTCTTAATTATGTAATGTTTGAAAAACAGGATCACTGGATATTTCCATTTTCGACGATAGAACCCGTAATGAGGTAGTTCTGGAATATTATTGTGCACTGGTCCGGGACGATTGAGGATGTTCTCACATTTCATTTGCTCAAAGAAAATATCTGGGATTTTATTCGATGAGGAAATTGAGCAGGTAATACCGACTCTCCCGATAAAAAGATAAGACCCCCCGAGTTTTTCCGCACACCGGTCTCTCATATTACGCCAGGATTCATCCAGTCTACCCCCTCAAAAATGCCTTTTTTCGGGAAGTGCAGAATGGTTTTTTCCGGTCCGGATCCTTGGAAACTCCACTCGGACACCATCGATACCCTTATTCGCACAAACAACACTCGTCCATGTATCCAGGTGGGATCACACCTGGGCAACAAAGACAAGGGGGTAGAAAAATGGTACGACGTTTTCACAGATCAATCTATGATGAACTCGATGAACTCAAAGCATCCATGGACTACCTGTTCCAGCTTGCTTTTGAACCAATGGACAACCCATTGTTGCCAAACGGAAAAAACCCGGACATCCTATGCCAGTATCCGCATACCTTACACGCAGAAGTGACCGATGCCAACGATGAAGTGATTGTGACCGTTGACACAATCATGGGAGGCAAAAAAACACAGATATCCGTTGACCTGGTGACGAGCACCACCCTGAAAATCACCCGGGATCAACCGCGTGGGAACACGGACTGTGCTTGTGATCCTGCAAAAGGTAACGAACGATCCTTTTCCCTGCACCACGAGATCACGCTCCCGTGTCCGGTCGCGATAACCGGGGCACGATCCACCTTAAAAAATGGCGTGCTCGATATTCACTTAAAAAAAATACATCCAGAACAGCCGTAACCCAAAACCAGACACACCTTTTTTAATTTTATAAATATAAAAAAATCCATTGAGGGAAGATTGTGTTCTGTGAAGAACGATCATGCACGCGAAAAGGGGTATGGCAATGCTGAACAAGGAGGACTATCTCCGGATTCAGGCACTGTACCACGAGGGACTCTAGATCAGTAAAATATCACGGATGACCGGATTTGACCGTAAGACCATACGGAAATACTGTCATGCACAAACCGCACCGGTTCGGAAGAACCGAAGACCACAACCAAGCAAACTCGACCCGTTTAAGGTATATATCCGACAGAGAATCAGTCAGTATCCCCTACCGCAGTACGGATATATCAGGAAATCATCGAAAAAGGATATCAAGGGAAATATTCACTGGTCAAAAATTACATCTTTACGCTCCGGAACCGATAGACTGCACAGCACAGCCAGCATGCGCACTCCGTAAGCAAGAGGGAGACTTCGTGGTAATTTTCACGGATCTGCAACCTCACAACCACCCGCGATGCTATCGGGACGTACAAATATATTAACTCAAAACCACGAATTTTAACCAATCATCCTATACAATTTCCGGTACCTGACCGGGATTTTCCATTATGACACATGCAAAAGGCTGTATTCTCTGTAACGAGGGTGCAAAGATGGTACTCTTTGTAACGGGGCGCTGCCAGCGCTCCTGTTGGTACTGTCCACTCTCCAGCGAACGGAAAGACAACGACGTCATCTTCGCAAACGAACGCAGGATCGACACCCCCGACCAGGTCATCGAAATGGCGGAGAGCATGAGCGCGCTCGGCACCGGAATCACCGGGGGGGAACCCCTCCTCTGTCTCGACCGGGTGATCAGCTACGCAAAAATGTTAAAAGAGCATTTCGGGCAGGCGCACCACATCCACCTCTATACCGCACGGGCTCCGACGGACGCGGAACTGGCAAAGATGCAGGGACTGGTCGATGAGATCCGTCTTCACCCCCCCCGTGAGTGCTGGGAGACCATCCTCCAGACACCATATATCCGCTCCGCACAACACGCAAAAACGATGGGATTCGATATCGGTATCGAAGTCCCGGCACTCCCCGGACTGGACCTGCTCATACCGGCGCTTCCCTTCCTGGACTTTTTAAACATCAACGAACTCGAATGGGGAGAGACCAACGCCGACGAGATGCGGGAACGGGGCTACGAGCTCGCGGACGGCGTGCACAACGCAGTCAGTGGCGCGAAGGAATGGGCGACCGCACTCTTACAGGACGAAAAGGTACACTGGTGCGCGTCCGCCTACAAGGACTCGGTGCAGCTCCGGGAACGGTTAAAACGCATCGCGGAGAACACCGCCCGCCCGTTTGACGAGATCACTGATGACGGCACCGTGGTTTATGGCGTCCTTGACGTCTATCCCAATACACGGGACGAGATAAGCGCGCTCTGCACAAAGACCCTGGACCCGGATAGTTTTCTCGATTGCGGTGACCGGATCGAGATGGCTTGGTGGTTGCTCACCCGTGATGCGGCAAAGATCCCCGGGAAAAAGTACGTCGTTGAACGTTACCCGAACGGGGGCATGATTGTTGAGGTGACGCCCCAGTGATCCTCCGCAACCTGCTCGAACCCGTGTATGAATGGTACCTGACGATGCAGCAGATGCATGTGCCCCGCCACGTCGCGATCATCCAGGACGGCAACCGGCGGTTCGCACGGCAAATGGGAATCGATACTGCACGGGGACACCGGGCAGGTGCGGATAAGACTGAAGAGATGTTGGACTGGGCGCATGATCTGGGGATCAGTCACATCACGCTCTATTCCTTCTCCACGGAAAACTTCAGCAGGAAACAGGACGAGGTCTCGCACCTGTTTGCACTTTTTAAAGAGAAGTTCATGTCGGTCATCACGGATGAGCGTGTGCACCGGTACAAGATCCGCGTCCAGATGGTGGGAGACCGCCAGCTCCTCCCACCCGATCTGCTGGTAGCGGTGGAGGCGGCAGAAGCGGCGACAAAGGACTACGATGGTTTCACGTTGAATATCGCCCTTGCGTACGGGGGAAGAAACGAGATCGTGCTTGTGGCACGGGATATCGTGGCAGGTGTGCAGAAAGGGACGATCAATCCCGGGGACATCGATGTCCGGATGGTGGAAGACCATCTGTATGGGGGGAAAGGAGTCCCGCCGGTCGATCTGATCATCCGGACAGGGAACGAGTACCGCACCTCCAACTTCCTGCCCTGGCTCGCAAACGGTCACGAGTCGGCGGTGTACTTCTGCGCCCCGTACTGGCCCCTCTTCAGGAAGATCGATCTTCTCCGTGCGATCCGCATCTATGACCAGCGGGTCCAGGGAAAACGGAATGGAAACGGGTCCGCCTGATCTCGCAAAAGCCGATCAATCATTTTATTTTTCGGAACAACAGAAGAACTGTTGTGAGACGATGAACACCGGAAAGGAGACGAATACATGGCGGCAGACCGGGGTGTTGATCCGGTCGGATATCTTTGATGAAGCCGAGCGGCAACTTGTCGATATATCGGGGGAGTGCAACGCGGCGCTTGCCCGCCGGCTGGGAATCGCATTCGCAGCCCCGGGTCAGTCAGGTACAGGGGAACTCGTGCCACAACAGGAGGGTATCACCCCGGCTCCTGCGGGCACTCCTATTCTCCCGGTGATCAATGCCGACGACCCGGCATCTCCGGCAAAGGTACTAAAGGAGAAGAAGGAGGCGGCACGAAAACCCCGGACCGCGCATCGTCCGGCACATCCTTCGGTACACCAACCGCCAACCCCTCCGGCAGGTACAGGCACGCCCATCTCGGCACTGCCTGCTGCCCCGGTGATACCTCACACGCCGGTTATACTCTCCATTCCGCAGGAGGCATCGGCTCCGGGGACTCCGTCATGTTCAAGGGGATCACCAGATGCTCGTGACGCATCACCTCCGGTAGTACCAACAACCGCTGCACCTGTCACTCCCAAAAAAAGGGCGTCGAGGAAACCCCCCACCGGCGGGAAAAAGATGACCGGCGCGATAAAGAAGTTCGTGAGCACCCGGATTGTCCGCAGCGGGGACGGGGGCGGAACCGATACGGTCATTCCAAAGGATGAGCTCTACCTGCGTTTTGTGAACTGGTGCGGGGAACAGGAGATACACACGGTGCCGGACCGGCGTGCGTTCACTGTCGCTCTCAAGACGCAGTATGCGATCCAGGAGCGCACGATTGGCGGAATGCCGTACTGGGTGAATGTCCGGGTGAGGTAATCTGCAAAATGACAGAAAGACCTACGTGGTAATCTCACCCCAACAGGATTGTTATGCTAAACATCATCGGTGATCGTAATCACTTAACGATACGTTCTTCCCAATTCTCTCAAGTTCCTTGTGAATATCAATATACAGGGGGACGGTATCCCGCACTTTTATTTTTTTAAGATCCACTATAGCCTCATGAAAATCAAATTTTTTATAGAATCCAACAGCATCGGGTTTCGCATCGACTGTAATAATCCTGCACCCAATATATGCTGCTAATCTTATCCAGATTGCGAAAATCTTCAACAGCATATAGCGACCTATTCCCTGCCGTTCAAACTCCTGGTGGGTTGCAAAACGTGCAATTTTCAGGGTGGGGAATGTACTGTAGATATAACCTGGATCTCGGTCGCCTTCAACGAGCTTCGTCTTCTTAATGACATCAGTCACACGGGTGAAATATCCTACAAGATGACCATGAAGGAAGACAAGTCGTGTAACGGATATCCGATCCTGTTGATTTTGGTACGCATCTTCAGTTAAGAAGTTCAATAATTCATGGTTTTTGCATTTAAACGTAGGGAGATGATGAAGATGATCAGCAGTCAGAACTACAAATTCAAGATCATCGAGACTGGCACTCATTTAGAGACGCGATCTTTTTGCCAAATCAGCCGCTTCTCTAATCAGCCTACGACCCTCTTCAGAATAGGTCGGATTATCAATATATTTTTGAAATCTGATAGACTCCTCACAATCAAGGATGAGTCCCAGTTCAATGGGTTTTGCCATTATCGACTACCTTCTCAATGATGATACTTACGACGTTTGCATATTATAAAATTGTGGTCACTTTGACATATCCTATCGGTTTAATTAAGACCGGGAAAGGGATAAAAATCGAACCTGTTTTAAGGTGCGGGTTCATCCATTCAACCGCACCACTTTACTCCTCAAGCACGCAGAAAAATTTCCCGATTTTTGTACATCCCTCACCAATGCGCATGGCGGGATTTGCCCCCATGACCCGGAAGATGATACGTATTATGGGTCGCTTTGGGGTCACGCTGCAAACGGTGAGTTACATTATTTGACGTTCAATTGTAATGCGTGTTCATTGTGGATTTGCCACATGGACCCATGCAATATCCATAGCAGGTTTCCATGAAATCGTCTCATGCGTTCTCGCGTAATTCTCTCGCAGCGAAAAGATCCAGCGTTCGTTTTCCCGCATGGCAAAATCCATACGAATAGGTTTTTCATATAACAACAGAAATCAGATACACATGACACCAGTCTCCAAAGTAAAAAACCCATCCCCCCAACCATCCGGGATTTCTGATGAAGCCCTCACATTTGAAAAAGTGTGGTTAATGTTTCAGAAGACGGATAAGAAGTTCCAGGAAACAGATAAGCAGTTCAAGGAAACTGATAAGAAATTTCAGGAGACTGATAAGAAGTTTCAGGAAACTGATAAGAAGTTCCAGGAGACTGATAAAAAACTCAACAATTTGGAATATTTGTTCACGTCTCAATGGGGAAAACTGGTCGAATCCCTGGTGGAGGGAGATCTACTCACCCTCTTAAAGCAGAGGGGAGTAGACGTAACTGATACCATCAAACGACGGTCAGGGTGTCGTGACGGAATTAACTATGAGTTCGATATTATCGCGATAAACGGCAACGAAATTGTCATTGTTGAGGTCAAAACAACCTTACGACCCGGAGATATCCGGGACTTCTTAAAAAAACTGAAGATGGCAAAGACCTGGATGCCTGAGTACTCGAATAAAAAGATCCTTGGAGCAGTCGCATTCCTGGCTGAGGATGCAGGCACTTCCGCGTTGGCAGAGCGAAAAGGGCTCTTTGTGATACGAGCCACCGGAGATAGCGCCAGCATCATAAACCGGAACGATTTTGTCCCGAAATGCTGGTAAAAATCGTCCAACATCCCATTGATCACATGCCCGCGTCGCACACAACTCACGCCCACCAACACTCCACCCCCCGTATCCCCACCAAAGGTGCACCCCCCTTCCCCACAGGGTAGGTGGGGGGTAGGCATAATCCATGAGCCTCGTGAGGGTACCCCCACCTCGTACGCTTAAAAAAACAACTGGCAGAAAACCCTCTCCGTCGTGAACCCATGCCGGAAAACAGGGGGTGGGTACCCCCAGGGGTACCTTGGGTGGGGGGCACCCGGTCCGGGTCGGGTGGTGGGTCCTGCCCACCCCGGCACTTTTTTTCCATGGGGGGAGGGGGGACCCCAGGCTTAAAAAAGGCGGGAGGGGGACCCCATGCCAGGTTCGCACAAGGTGGGGGTATAGGCACACAGCCCTTTCCGGGTTGCCAGATAAAATTGTTCTCCGTCGTAAATCCAGGATTTGGACCGGCAGGAAACGCGATTTTTCGTGCCGGGGTGGGGGGTGCAGCTTTCCCAAGGCAGGGGAGGGGTCGGGGGGATCACGCCCTTTTTTTACCTGGGGGGGAGGGGGGATCCCAACCCCTGAGCAGCCACGATACCCCACCCCCTCCTCCGGGCAACAAGCCATACCCCCACCCGATCCGACCAAAGGGGCACCCCCCAATCCTGGATCGAGGGTAGATCCGACCAAAAAAACCGGACGTACCGGTATTTCAGGCACAACCCGATCTCATTTCCCGAACCGGCGCATACGGGACTGGTAATCCCGCAGGATGCGTAAAGAATCCACTTTCCGGAAGTACTTCCAGTTCACATCCGAGAAGAAGAGTTCGGAATAGACCGATTGCCAGATGAGAAAATCCGTCAGGTGATCGCCCCCGCTCTTGATCACGATATCCGGATCGTACCGGAAGGTCAGGTGGGATTCAAGGGTCTTCTCATCGATATCCTCCGGGGCAATCCCGTCTTCCGCCAACCGCCGGATACAGGCAGTGATCTCCTCACGCCCGCTCATCCCGATCGCCACCACCACCTCCATGCCTGCCCCTGACACCTCCTCGGTGTTCCCGTAATGGAGGACAAGCCGGGCGATCGTGGATATTTTTTTTAACTCCTGAAGATACTTCTCCTGCCCGACAGGAGAAAGGGAGTTGATATGAAACGTCAGTCCCTGGATCGATGAGTTTTCACGAGCACCCTCTGCTGCATCCGTCTTCGCGGGTAACCCGGACAGCTCGTTACACCACCCGGTAATCTCCATGCACTTTTCCGGTGCAACTGCCATGTCAGCGCCACTGATCATAAAACAGATCTGCCGGGGAACCATCCGGATCTGCCAACTGAGCATC
>JAQTSH010000247.1 GCA_028711405.1 Methanoregula sp. | reverse complement strand
CATACCAGGTGCCAGGATGTTCGAGAACGACCCGGTGAGGATTGTATGCACCGGGATCAGGCACCGCCGTGACGGGAGGGCCCGACCCGAAAACTGCAACTCGCCATAGGCATCATCCTCAACAAAGAGTGTCCGTGTTCCGGAGAGCGTTGATGCCACCTCCTGCCGCCGTCTCTCGCTGTAGGTGATGCCTGAAGGATTCTGCGAGTTGGGGATGCCGTAGAACAGTTTTAGGGGATGCCGAAAGCAGGCATCTTCGAGCTGTGCGGTATCCGGACCGTCGGGCAGGAGCTCGACCGGGTGAAAGACCGGTTCGTAGAGGGAGAATGCCTGGATTGCCCCCAGGTACCCGGGGCGTTCAATCGCGACATGGTCTCCTGCATCAATGAGAACCTTGCCGATCAGGTCAAGGCACTGCTGGGATCCGTTCGTGATGAGGATCTCATCCGGCGAGACCGTGAGACCGAGACGTTTCCGGTACCGGTCCGCGATGAACTGCCGTAACGGGGGGTAACCTTCGGTGGTCGAATACTGGAGGACGGTTTTTCCATCTTCACGAAGAACGTGTTCCGCCGCCCGTCGTATGCCCTCCACGTCGATGAGTGCCGGATTGGGAAGTCCCCCGGCAAACGAGATGATCCCAGGGTCTTCTGTGACCTTCAGGATCTCGCGGATAAATGATTTCGGGGTTCGAGCCATCCGTCCGGCAAAACTGTACCGGGCGCCATGTGTGTGCGGGGAATCTGCTGTCGTGATCGTTTACTCCTTCCAGGGATACCGGGTAAAGGGATACCGGTCTCTACGACCGGTACATATGTGTCGTGTAGTATTGGCAAAAAATCCATAAATACCTGATCGGGAGGACGGGACTGGGCAATGGCTCCTCTTGTTAGTGCCGGGGTTGTGGTACAATCGCTATTTGACACGAAGAGATCGCTGGTATCCGGGCAGTGATCGACAGGTGCTGTATGCACAGATACGTCGTGGGATGAGTAAGTATATATTGCTAATATACGAATTATCATAAAATCGTATATTGGTAATATACATGATACCTGACAAACAGCTGGAAGATCTGATCATTGACCAGAAAGCGACGTTTCTGTCACGGGATCCGGGAACGAAACGATCTGTGAATTTTGAGCGTTACTGCCTGCATGCACAGATTGTGGTCATCTCCGGGATCCGCCGGAGTGGGAAATCCACCCTGATGAGACAATTTGCTTGTCGGTACGATGATTTTTATTACATCAATTTTGATGATGAGCGCCTGTTTGATTTTGAGTTGGCTGACTTTTCCCAGCTCATGATTGTCTTTAACAAAGTGCATCCCGGTGTCCGGGTCATGTTTATTGATGAGATCCAGATGGTCTCCGGGTGGGAGCGGTTCATCCGCAGGATCCATGATGAGGGGTACAAGATATTTCTCACCGGTTCAAATGCCCGATTGCTCGGAACAGAACTCTCCACGCACCTGACCGGCAGGTATGCGAAGATTGAACTGTATCCTTTTGCATTCACCGAACTTCTGGCATTCAGGCAGATCGATCACCGTGAGCTGACCGTGAAGAAGAAGGCAGAACTGCTCGGTGCCTTCGATGATTACCTGAAAAACGGGGGATTTCCGGAATTTCTAAAGTATCGCGATACGGAATTCTTGAAACGCACCTATGACGATATCCTGTTCCGTGACATCATTACCCGTTTTGGCATACGGGAAACCAAAGCATTCCGGCAACTGGTCAATTATATCTTCTCCAACCTGACAAAGGAGGCAAGTTATCATTCCCTGAAAACTGCGGTACATCTCCGGAGCCCGATGTCAGTCCGGACGTATATCGGCTATCTGGACGAATCGTACCTGATCTTCGAACTCCTCAAATATGATCGCTCGTTGAAGAAGCAGTATGCCAACCCGAAAAAGATCTATGTGATCGATAACGGGATGCGAAATGCGGTCTCGTTCTGTTCCTCTGCCGACAGTGGACGACTGCTAAAAAACCTCGTGTTCATCGAGCTCAGACGGCGGGGTACCGGTCTGTTCTATTACCGCAGGAAACACGAGTGCGACTTCATCCTTGAAGACCACGGGGTTCTCTTGTCTGCCATTCAGGTGTGTTTTGATCTGAATGATGAAAACCGGGAGCGTGAGGTAAACGGGCTCCTGGAATCGATGAAGGATCTCGGGATCGATCGGGGCATGATCCTCACCTACAACCAGGACGATGTGATCCGGACTGATGAGGGAGTGGAGATTTTTGTCGTTCCGGTCTGGCGGTGGCTTTTGGAAGAGCCGGGACGTCACCAAAGATGAACGCTATCCGGCGGAGAAACCACGGGAGCGCAATGAGAAGGATAACCCGTAAGAGGTCTTTATGCTGATGGAGACCTACATACCCTCATTGCCTTCACCCCTCCGTCCAACACCTTCCCCGGAGTCTGCATCCCCATGAAGTACACCCCAAAGAATCTTGCCGGCGCACTCATATTCATTGGTACTGCCTGGCTCCTACTCGGAATCATCGTCTCTGAAGCACTCTATCCCGGCTATCGCGTCACCCGGATGGTGAGCGATCTCGGGGTGGGTTCCACTGCGCTCTTCTTTAACTCCGCGATGGTCGGGTTCAGCCTGTTGATCCTCGCGACCGCGTGCCTGCTCAATAAAGCCGGCATGAATCGCTGGTTTGTTGTCCCGCTGGGCATGACCGGTATCGGCGCTCTAGGGGTCGGGATCTTTCCTGAGACCCTTGCTGTCCCGCACGCGATCAGTGCGATCACGGTCTTCGTCTGCGGGAGCATCTGTGCACTTACCGCACACCGGTACTTTTCCGGGCTCTGGTCGCTCGTCTCACCTGCACTGGGCATCATCGCGCTCACCGCCACGATCCTGCTCGGCGCACAGGTCTATTGTGGTCTATCCGCCGGGGGCATGGAACGGATGATCGTCTACCCGCTCATCCTCTGGGCGCTCGGGACCGGCGCATACCTGATGGCACAGGAACCGCGATAAAAAAGAATTACTTTCCTTTCTTTATGCACTCTGCGATATACGACCCGGCGTTCGCCGTGCTTGCCGCACCGCCCATGTCTTTAGTCACAACCCCGTCGCGGATGCTCGTCTCGATCGCCGCGAGAACTGCCCGTGCTGCTTCCCGCTCCCCGATATGATCGAGGAGAAGTGAACCTGCCCAGATTGTCGCAATCGGGTTTGCCACACCCATGCCCTTGTATTTCGGTGCCGAACCGTGGATGGGCTCAAACATCGATGTACCCTTCGGGTTGATGTTCCCGCCCGGCGCAAGACCCATACCCCCCTGGATCATCGCGCCGAGATCGGTGATGATATCCCCGAACATGTTGGGGGTGACAACGACATCGAACGCTTCCGGGTTCTTCACAAACCACATCGTCACCGCATCGACAAAGGCGAACTCGGTGGTCACACCGGGGTACCCGACGGCAGTCTGCGTGAAGACATCGCGCCACAACCCGTAGATATCCGAGAGCACATTCGCCTTGTCGACCGACGTGAGTTTTTTCCGGCGCTCTTCGGCACGGTCGAATGCATACGTGATCACGCGCCGGGCGCCTTCGC
>JAQTSH010000020.1 GCA_028711405.1 Methanoregula sp. | reverse complement strand
GATCTCCAGACCCTCTGTTTCACCGGTTCCCGGAAGATGGCGGAACTTGTCACGGTCTGGGCACGGGAGGATGCCAAGCGGTCATCCGCCCGCCTCGCCAACTCCATCGCCGCCTACCGTGCCGGGTATCTCCCGGAGGAACGTCGGGTGCTCGAACGGGAGTTGAAGGACGGGGTCAAGAAGGCGATCGTCTCCACAAACGCGCTTGAACTGGGCATCGATATCGGGTTGCTGGATGCGGTGATCATCTCCGGGTATCCCGGTACGATGCAGTCGACCCGGCAGCAGGCAGGACGAGCCGGGCGAAAAGGTGCCGAGGCACTCGCGATTCTTGTGGCGCACGCAAACCCGCTCGACCAGTACTTCATGCACCACCCGGACCAGTTCTTTATGCGTTCGCATGAACAGGCGATCATCGACACGGAGAACCCGTACATCGTCTCCGGGCATATGCTGTGCGCTGCGGCAGAACTACCCCTGCGGACCGGTGCAGATCCGGGAGTCGACCGGGGTACAAACCCTGGTGTAAACCCGAGTGCAGACCATAGATCGGATCAAAGATCCGACCAGGAATTTTTCGGTGCGACGTTTGCCCCGCTTCTCGCTGACCTCTCCGCGAACGGTCTGATCCGCGAGACTGCACGGGGATGGGTGTATGCCGGGCGGGGCAGGGCGACGGAAGCGGTGAGGCTTGACGGGATGGCAGCCGGGAGTTACCGGATCGTGTGCCATGGCAGGTTGCTTGAGACGATGAACCAGGCTCAGGCGTTCCGCGAGGCGCACACCGGGGCGATCATGCTCCACCAGGGTGAGACATATGTCGTGAACGAGATGGACCTGGAGACGCATACGATCCGGGTGGCAGAGACGGATGTGGATTATTACACGCAGCCGTTAAAGGATGTGCATCTCGCGGTGGAACGGACGCTTGCCCACCGGACGGTGAACGGTGTAACGTGTGCGTATGGCGAGGTCGTGGTGACCGAGCGGTATACGGGATACAAGATCAAACAAAAAGACCGGGTGATCGGGGTCGAACTGTTGTCGCTTCCGCCAATCGTCTTTCCGACCACCGCGTTCTGGTTTACGGTTCCACAGGTAGTCGAGGCAGAGGTGAAGGGTGCCGGGCTCGACCTCGCGGGCGGATTGCATGGCGCTGAACACACGATCATTGCGATGATGCCGCTTCATGTGATGTGCGATCGCTGGGATGTCGGAGGGTTGTCGTCCGCCGCGTTTGGTGATGAGGCACGACCGATGGTCTTTGTGTATGACGGGTACGAAGGAGGGATCGGGCTTGCCGAGAGTGCGTTTGGGCACCTGTACGGTATCTTCTCGAGTGCCTTTGAACTGGTGGATGCCTGCCCGTGCGAGGACGGGTGTCCGTCCTGCATCCACTCTCCCAAGTGCGGGAATGACAACGCCCCGCTGGACAAGGCGGCGACGAAGATAATCCTTGAGGCGTTGTGTAGGGGAGCGGGAGAGGGTACGACTGACCGTGAACCGACCTGAATTGAAATGATTCATGCAATGACCCGGACGTGGGAAAAGCCCGGAGTCGATAACGGTGTCGAACGTCCTGTTGAGCCGGGGAACGTCCAGTGCGTTCAGGACACAAAACCGCACGCTGATATGGCGTTCAGATGCGTTCTCCTCCGCTTTCCGTATCGCCGGGATACGGTGTCAATCCCCCACACCTCGAACCCGTTCTTCGCGAAGAAAAGCGCATGCTCCCCCGTCCCGCATCCGGTGTCAGGCACGGATCCCGTTACCTTCCCTTGCTGGAAGAACTTAATTAAATGTCAATGTTCCCATGGAGACGATGATCATTTTCTCAGACGTTCCTGCGCGCGTATACTGCGGGTCTTCTGATTTTTTGGAGTATTTCTCTTTGCAGAGGGATATGGCACCCCAGGTACCGGCGGTAGTGATGATTTCTTTGACAAGCCTGGCATCAGGTTTTTGTTTTTATTGAACGTATCAGACTTTTAACAGGGGTTGCTTTATCCTCTGGCAGGCAACCCGTTTACTTGCAATGATACTCTAATCTCCATTGAGGGGGGTCTCCTGATTGTTTGTCCAATAATGAGATCATTCCATCAAGGATATTATTTTAGCCAATTTTTGGACACAATTAAAAAATTGTGCTATATTCCCCACAGCGATGGAAATGTTTTTTTCAATCCTCAACGGAAATTGTCGTAAGTTTCACTGACTCGACACCTTTCTGTGCCATGAGTTTCTCTGCAAGTGTCTTAATCTGCGCCCCGTCTCCATGAACAAGGATCACTTCGAGACACCGGTTGTCGGTTACATGCGAATGAAGAGATGCCTTGATGATTTCATTGAATCCGTGCTGAATATCGGTGATGGTGACGAGGAGTCCACGCTGGTCATGATCGTATACCATCGTAATGACTCCCTCGCGTTCCCCCTTAACATCGGACATCCATTTGTAATAGGTATTGTACGTTCGGATTGCATCGCGGATACCTTCCGAGCGGGAGGAGTAGCCACGGTAGTTCAGTATTTTATCAAACTGGTCGAGAAGGTTTTTGGGAAGTGAAATTCCAATCCGGGATAGGTCATCATCCATAGTCATAGCAATTCCAGTGATGTGAATATCATCGCTGATTGTTTTTCAAGTTTTCCTAAAAACAATATTACCGGGTAATACTTTGTAAGATCATCCCGGAAAAAATTTTATGAAATTGGCTGATTACTGAACCTCTTGTAAATTTTCCCGGGTTACACGGTCATTCCCCGGAAGACCCGGATACACAACGCAATCACAACTATACCCAGCACGATGAGTATCCCGATCTGCAAAAACGGCACCACTCCGGTCCCTACTGAACGGATCGCATCGATGGCAAAACTCAGGGGGTTGACCGATGCAATTGCCCGTAGCCATGGAGGCATCACGCTATACGGCATCAGGGCGCTCGAAGTAAAAAACAGTGGCATGGAGATCATCGTGTTCACAGCAGCGTACGAGTCATGGTCCCCGACATAGAGAGCAAGCGTGGTAGCAAGCCCGGAGAGCAGAATGCCAAAGAGGATCAGGATCAAAAAGATTGTTCCGTACTGGATTGGGGAAAGGATGGTAGCCCCGATAAGAATTGCAACGAGAAGAATGATAGTCGATTGGATGACACCCCGGATCGTGATGAACAGGATCTTGCCAAACAAGATACTTTCACGCGGTGTGGGAAGGGCTAAAAATTTATTAAGGAAGCCGAGGATCTTATCGAACATCAGCAGTGCACCGCCCTGCATCGATGAAGCAAGCATCGTCATGACAAGGATACCCGGCGTAATAAAGTCAAGATAGTTCCCGGTGAAGGTGACCGGCAGTGCAAGCCCGACAAAGATCAGCCACGCAGCGGGCATGACAAGCAGGGTCACGACACCGATCCTGCCACGGAACCACTTGATCATGTCCCGCTCCATGTAATACCAGATACCGTTCATTTCCGCCTCCGCAGCATGGTCCTGAATTGCTGGTCATTGAAGTGATGAGGCTCCTCCTGTTTTCCCACTGCATGCAGGAACACATCATCAAGAGTCGGCTCGCGAAGAGAAAGCGACCGGACCTGTATCCCGTTTTCTGTCAGTGATTGCGCGATTCGTGGAAGCGCCTCTTTTCCATTTTCAGCAGTGAATGTGATCTCATCATCCTTTTGCCCGACAAACTGGATACCCTCCACTTCCAGCGGGACAAATGGACCCGATATCTTTGCCGTTATCACGTCGGTCATGAGCTGGGATTTCAGCGAGGAAGGCTGACCGAGCGCAACGACCCGTCCGTTACTCACGATGCCCACCCGGTCGCAGTACTGGTCCGCCTCGTCCATGTAGTGTGTAGTTACAAAGATCGTCATTCCATTTTTTCGGAGTGTGCCGATATGTTCCCAGATCTTTTTCCGGGCTGCAACGTCCAGCCCGATTGTAGGTTCGTCCAGAAAAAGCACAGCCGGTTCGTGCACAAGTGCCTGGGCAAGTTCGAGCCGGCGTCGCATCCCGCCGGAATATGTCCTGATCAGGTCATCGGCACGGTCGGATAATTCCATAATTGAAAGAACTTCGTCAGTTTTGTCCTTCGGGTTTACAATCCCATACAGGTGAGCAAAGAGAAGAACATTCTCACGACCTGTAAGCTTGATGTCGACTGCCATGTCCTGGGGAACGTAACTGAGTTGCTGCCTGACTTTCTCACCTTCCCGTACAATATCATACCCGCAGACGGTTGCAGTCCCTGCGGTCGGCCGCAGGAGTGTGGTTAGCATAAGTACCGTCGTGGTTTTGCCGGACCCGTTCGGTCCCAAAAGACCAAAAATTTCGTTATTGACCGAAAGTGAGAGGTGATCTACCGCACAGAGAGAATCGTAATTCCTTGTGAGATCGTGGGTTTCGATTGCGTTCATGTCTCTCCCTCATCTACCTTGATATCGCACAGCCATCAACGTGAATGTTTTGCATGCACTTTTTCCAGCAGGTCTTTTAACGAACCGCCCCATGCTTCAGAATCACCAGGTGTAAAAATATCAACATTGCCCCCCTGGTAATCTCCCTGTACGGTATTTTCCTCCATCCAGGATTCAACTTCAAGGTAATTCTTTTTTAATTCATCGAGCACACGGGGATCGGCTTCCCAGAGGTTGCGTTGGTTGGCTTCAAGAAGGCGGCGGGTGATCTCTTCGAGTGCATGGGGATTGTTCTTCTCGAAGAACTGGCGCATTTCCTCATTGTTGACAAATGTGTCTGCAATATCATCAAAGATCCAGTTGTCCACTTCCTGGGTCGATGCCGACCAGCCGTATACCCGGGTCACCCGTTTCATAATATCGGATGCACCCTTGTACCCGTGCACCTTCATGCCATCGATCCACTTCGGGTTGAGGAGTTTTGTCCGGACTACCCGACGGATCTCATCTGCAAGGTCCCGCACTTCCACGTGTTCAGGTTCGCGGGTATCCCCATAATACGGTCTCACGTTGTTACCGGAGTAATGCCGGGCTGCGGCAGTGAACCCCCCGTGCGTACCGAAATAGCAGCAGCAACCCAAAAGGTCATGTTCGTCGGACTGAACCTTGTTGAATGTGACCGAAACGGTAGAGAGATTTGCCGCAAACTGTTCGTGGGCACCTTTGCCATTGATATCCCTGCCATATGCGTATCCGTTCCACGCGACGAAAATATCTGCGAGATCTCCCTGGGTTTTCCAGGCACTTGCGAGGACTGCTAAGTTCACGCCGCTTGCATAGGTACCGGGGCGTGACGAAAAGATACGGAGGGTGGCGTCACGAAAAACAGTGCCATCTTCCACCATGCTCTTCTGTGCATGCCTGCGTACAAAATTCCGATCGGGGGGTTCGTCCAGCGCAGCGACTGCCTGTACCGCATCGTCGAGCAGCTCGTAGCAGTTGGAGAAATTATCCCGCAGGATTCCCGTTGTGCGTACAGTGATATCTATCCGGGGGTGACCGAGTTTATGGAGGGGGATGATCTCGAATGATTTTACCTGTCCGTTCTTTAGCCAGACCGGGCGTACGCCAAGAAGCCAGAGCATCTCGGCATACATCTCCCCGTCCGATGCCATGATGTCCCCCGCCATCCAGTAGAACGCAACATTCTCCGGTACCGTGCCTTCCTCTCGTGAATGCTTTGCGATGAGGGCATCAGCAAGTCGCTGCCCCACGCGCCATGCTGCCCGGGTGGGAACCCGGTGTGGGTCGAGCGAGTAAAAATTCCGCCCGGTGGGCAACACATCCTCGTGTCCCCGGGAGATCTGCCCTGACGGCCCGGCAGGAATGTATTTTCCGTCCAACCCGTGCAGGAGCGACCCGATCTCATGGGAATCTTCGATCCGCCGGTTGATATCGAGTACCCGTTCCCGTATCGAATCAAGCGCCTGCACCTGTCCGTCAGAGATCCGTTTACCAAAAATCAACGCAACGGGCGTTGACGGATCTTTCAGTACCGTACAGATGAACCGGTTGAGTTCCCGGTCAACCTGTTCGAGAATGGCGCCGTACGACATGCCGTGCTCATCCGAATAGCCATCCTGGCTGGAGAGAATTGTCGACAGGTCAAACCCCAGTATCTGTGCGATGATGCGGCGCGGGGACGATTCACCGGAATCGAAACGGACGATGGAACTGATGAAATCCGCCCGCCGTTCTCCTGACGGGGATTCACCGAAAATATGCATCCCCGACTGGATTTGGGTGTTGCGGATCCGGGAGAGCGCTGCGTGGGCTTTTGCCACCATCTCCGCGAGCGGTGTATCGTGGGTCAGGTGCATGTCACGGTCCAGGTTTGCAACGATAATCGCATCATGCAAAAAATGCTGGAGTGCATGGGCGCGGGCGGGATCGTTCTTTGTAGTTTCGTACTGGGTAAGGAGGTTATCAATCTCTTCCAGCCCTTCATACAACCCGCTACCGGTGAGCACCGTCTGCATATGATCGACAAGCGTTGCATAACTGCGCCTTTTCGCGATCGTCCCCTCAGCCGGGTTGTCGGAATTATAGATATACAAAAAGGGAATGGTGCCAATAGCGACATCGGGGAAGCATTCCTGTGAGAGCCCGATGCCCTTCCCTGGCAAAAATTCGAGGTTGCCATGCGTGCCCACATGGATGATCACATCGGCATTCTGCACATGTTCGAGCCAGTAATAGGTGGCGAGGTACTGGTGGGGCGGGGGGCACTTCGGATCATGGAGGATCCTGCATACCTCGCCATCACACCGGGCGCCGTAACAGCCGCGTTTGGGCTGAACATGCACAGTCGCGTTGCCGTACGAGACGCCGGTGATCAGCATCTTTCCCTCAATGACCATCCCTTTACCCGGGGGATCTCCCCAGGTGTCAGTGACTTGTCTCTGTACAGCAGCTGGTAATGAGGTGAAGTAGGGCATGTACATCTTCATATCCATGAGTGCGAGCGTGCCGCCGTTTGCCACAATGTCCTGCACGGTTGTCCACCGGAACTCTGATATTGCCTTTTTTCCCAAAATGGTTCTGACCAGATCCTTCCCCGATGAAGGGGGGGTAACGCGGTATCCGGCTTCTGCCATCCGTTTGAGGATCCGCGCAACGCTTTCGAGCGTGTCGAGGTTTGACCCACCGCCAATATTTGCTTCCGTGCCAGCACACGGGTTGTTGTTTAAGATAAACGCGACCCTGCGCTCGCTCGCCGGTTTCCGGGCAAGCAAAATCCATTTCTTCACCCGTACTGCTACTTTTTTACACCGATCTGGTACGGCATCCCGTGTTTTCCCGCCATCCGGCTCACTGCTGCTGGTACCGATAAAGACCGGCTCGATGACCCCCTCGAACTCCGGCATCGCTACTGCCCATCCGACATCCATCGAAAGCCCTTCGGATTCCCGCCACTGTTCAAGGGTCATGTACATGGTGATAACCGGGGAAAAGACCGGAATATCGAACATCTTTAGCAGGTCAATACCGTTTGCGGCAGCGGTCTTACCGCTGTTTATGTCCCGTGTTGAACCGAAGAGAAAGGGTATGAGCTTAATCATTGCATCCACAAGGGGAACTCCGTCATGGACCAGGTACTCGGTCACCACCTGTGCCATTCCCCGGGCGCCAAGCGCATCATCCTGGATTGCATAGGTAAAAACCGGGATTACATTCATCCCTTCCGCTTCGAGACTGCGGATCAGCTGATCTTCAAGCGCTACATTACCGGCAGCCCATGATGTCCGTGAGAAAATAATTCCGACCCAGAGTGCTCCACACGCCCGGTCCGCATACCAGGCACGATAATCCTCAACCCGGCTGAACACTGATGGGGCGTCAGGATGATACAGTCCTTCCCAGGGGACGTCCCTGGGAGGATCTACGGCAATATCTTCCCTAAAGATCTCTTTTTTAATATAGAGAAGAAGATTTTTAAAATTTTCATCACCGTTGTTGGTAATGTACCGGTGACATGTTGTCACGATGGATGCGCTGACCGTTGACTGTACCCAGAATGAAGGATCGGGACCAAGTGAGATCACCGGAGTTTTTTCGCGGAGTTCCGTGAGTTCCCGGTCCAACCGGTCCCAAAAGAGGTCGGATGTGTGATACACGATGATCAGGTCAGATGAACGCATCGATGCAATCGCTTCGTTCAGTTTATCCGGAGACTCTTCAAGTATGCGGTTTGGATAGATGGCACAATCAATCGCAGTTGTGGCTGCGGCTCTCTTCAGTACCTGGGCATATGAACCCCACATGATGGCTGTGATCTTCATTTCAGTGCGCGCTCGCTCCAGCACTCGTCTCATGCCTGTTCAGTGAGTACTGGTATGTTTTCTGAACCGTCTATTAAAAACCATTAAAAATTTAATTTTTTGTAATACAAATTTGTAACAACAAAAAATCTGTAACACCTATTGATATGGCAATCTTAAATTGAAATATTTATTACACCCGGACTTTTAATTCATAGGTAATAGTATATCAAATCTTAAAAAATATGCGAACCTGACAGGGAGTTATCAGATGCACCATTTCGAAGATATCTATCCGTTTTCTGCAATATCCGGGCAGGAGCCGATGAAAAAGGCACTTATTTTAAATGCGATTAATCCGCGTATCGGAGGTGTGCTCATCACCGGGGAAAAGGGAACCGCAAAATCCACTGCTGCCCGTGCCCTCGCACATCTGTTACCCTATCGGCTTGTGGTTAACGGATGCATATTCGGTTGCGATCCAGCGGATAAAAATGGATTGTGTCCCGATTGCCAGAAAAAATATCCATCCCTTGAAACGATTACCGCCAGAATGCGGGTTATTGAACTACCAATCAGTGCGACTGAGGATAAGGTCATTGGAAGCCTGGATATTGAGCATGCATTAAAAAAAGGGGAAAAACGGTTTGAACCCGGGATCCTCGCGCAAGCGCATCGCAACATACTGTATGTCGATGAAATCAACCTGCTCAATGATCATATTGTCGATGTTCTCCTTGATGCAGCAGCGATGGGAATGAATTTTATTGAACGGGAAGGCGTATCCTATAGTCATCCTTCATCCTTTATTCTTGTCGGTACCATGAATCCTGAAGAAGGTGAATTGCGCCCGCAGCTGCTCGACCGGTTCGGGTTATGCGTCGATATTGAGGGAATCCATGATCCCATTGCCCGTGTCGATATTATCCGCCGCCGGATGGAGTATGAACATGATCCGGATACGTTCATCCGTTCGTGGGCATCCCGCGAAGAAGAACTGCGGGAACGTATTGTACGGGCACAGACCCTTCTGCCCCGTGTTCTCGTGTCTGACCGTATGCTCTTGTTGATTGCACAGATCTGTATTGACATGAACGTTGATGGTCACCGGGCAGACATCACGATGATGAAGACCGCTGCGACTGTTGCTGCATATAATGGCAGGACCGAGGTAACGGAAGATGATGTTCGCGAAGTCGCACCCCTGGTGCTCACCCATCGCATGCGACGTAAACCATTCTCAGAACAGCAGATGGATATGCAGAAGATAGAACAGTCCATCCGAAACTTTACAAAAGAAGATCAGCAGCCCCACCATGAGTCTCCCCGGGATGACGAAAACCCACTTCATCAGAATGCTGCACCTGATGGCTCAACGACCACGCAGTTTCCAGAAGAAACGCCATACTCCGTGACTCCATATCCCCTCACCCCTGTTCATCGGCACGACGCCATACAGCGTAACGGAAACGGACGGCGCACGGTAACAGAATCCCCGGATGGGAGATATGTGCGCAGTTGTATACCCAAAATGCCGGGACCGGATATTGCTCTCGATGCGACAATCCGTGCGGCGGCGTCACACCAGAAACAGCAGACCGGAGAACTCGCGATAACGATCGAACCTTCCGATATACGGGAAAAGGTCCGCGAGCGAAAGATGGGGACGACGCTTTTGTTTGTGGTGGATGCGAGCGGGAGTATGGGTGCAGAGCGGAGAATGGTTGCCGTGAAGGGCGCAATCCTCTCACTCCTTATCGATGCGTACCAGAAACGGGATCGGGTCGGACTTGTCACCTTCCATGGTAACCGTGCCGATGTACTGTTATCACCTACATCAAGTGTTGATCTCGCCCGGTCTTCAATGCGGACGCTGCCTGTGGGTGGAAAAACTCCTCTCGCACTTGGTCTGATAAAAGGACTGGAAGTCCTGAAAAGGGAGCAAAAAATCAACCAGTACTCTATTCCGCAACTCATTCTTATCTCGGATGGCAAAGCAAATGTGAGTCTGGGATCCGGTTCTCCGTTTGATGATGCAAGAACCATCGCAGCGCACATCCGTGATGCGAAGATATCTTCGTGTGTGATCGATACCGAACAGGGTTTTTTATCTTTAGGGCTTGCCCGGAAGATCTCAGATGACCTTGGCGCACGGTATGTAAAACTTGAAGATCTTGCGGACGGACATCTTGAACGCATCGTTCAGGGATTCGGCATGTAAGGATCCGGTTCCAAGAGCGGATCGTGCCTATCTGGAGTGACCTGCCCATGAGAAAATCGCAACGAAGAGTGTATGTATCCGGCAGACTGCAACTGGAATTGATCAGATTTTGATGGAATCCCTTATTCTCCTCTGTGGGATGATCGCAGAAACGAATACGAGTTCAATCATACAATTTAAAAAAATGTTCACAAAATTTAATATTAAATCGCCGCATAGTTATCTATAATGGCAGAGAATATCGAAATCTTATATCACAGGGAGTGGCATCATCGTTGGCTGGTACTTCTTGCTCTTGCATGCACACTCCTCATCGTTGGGTTCATTGCCCTGAATGCCGGGTCGATTCATCTCACGGTAGCCGATGTCATCAGTTCGCTCTTTTCCCCTGCCGCCGTTTCCCCGCAGACCCAGATGGTTGTCATGGACCTGCGAATGCCCCGGATTCTTCTTGCGATTCTTACCGGGGCGAGCCTTGCGGTGGCGGGAACGGTCATGCAGGCACTGATGCGTAATCCGCTTGTCAGCCCGTTCACGCTGGGCATGTCGTCGGCAGCTTCTTTTGGGGCGGCATGTGCAATTGTCATGAGTTCTCTTCCCCTGCTGTCGCTATTGTTCATGAAATACCAGGACGGGTTCATCGTTATATCTGCGTTTGTATTCGGTCTTGGGTCAATATTTATTATTTATGCCATATCGCTTCGGAGGGGTTCGACCAGTGCCACGCTGATCCTTGCCGGTGTAGTGATCGGGTATATCTTCCAGGCAGGGCTTATGATCCTCCAATACACATCCAATAACGAGAAACTTCGACAGATCACCCTCTGGCTGATGGGCGGTATGTGGGGTGCGAACTGGTCGGCAATTTTCATCATTACCCCGATTGTGATCCTCTGCTTAGCATATCTCCTCTATAAAGCCTGGGACTTCAATGCCCTCCTTGCCGGGGACGAAGTGGCAACAAATGCCGGTGTTGAGATCAAAAAAGTCAGGCTATGGGGTCTTTTCTTCTGCACACTTGCCTCCTCGGCATGTCTTGCCTTTACCGGCATCATCGGGTTTATCGGTCTTATCGGACCACATATCGGGAGGCTCATTATCGGGCAGGACAACCGGTATCTCATACCGTGTTCCGCGCTGCTCGGCGCCGTCATCCTCCTGGTCTCAGATACCATCGGGAGGACAATCATCGAACCTGTGGAGATCCCCGTCGGGGTCATTATGTACCTGCTCGGCGGATTGTTCTTCCTGTACCTGATCCTAAGCAAAAATAACCGGATATTTACGTGAGGAGATGGTATGAGACTCAATATTTCCAACCTGGCTGTGGCGTACGACAAAACCCCAATCATCAAATCCATCAGTTTCTCTGCAGCGGCGGGAGAGGTTGTCGGCATCATAGGTCCCAACGGGTGCGGTAAGAGCACGCTCATCAAGACCCTTGCCGGGATCAACGTGCCTTCCGAAGGGACAGTCTGCCTGGACAATCTCGATCTTTTTGCTCTGCCGAAAATCGACATGGCAAAACGGGTGGGATATGTCCCGCAGGACTTCCGGCAGATGGCATCGATTACAGTTCTGGACACGGTAACAATAGGCAGGAGACCGCATGTCTCCTGGGCACTCTCGAAAAAGGATTTTGAGATCATCAACGATGCTATGAAGAGCATGGCAATCCTCCCGCTTGCCGGAAAACGGCTCGATGAGCTTTCGGGAGGAGAACGCCAGAAGGTATTCATTGCCCGGGCGCTTGCCCAGCAGCCGACCCTGTATCTTTTCGACGAGCCCACAAGTGCCCTCGACATCCGCCACCAGATATCCGTGTTCCGGCTCATCAGGAGTCTTGCCCATACCGGGGGAGCAACGGTCCTTGTCGTTGTGCATGACCTGAATTTTGCCCAGTATTTTGCTGACCGGATTGTCCTGTTAAAAGATGGAAAGATTGTTGCAGAGGGACCCCCGGTGGAGGTCATGACCCGGGACAGGCTCCGTTTCATGTATGGTGTAGAGATGTGTAGCATTATTACAGATAACGGGACGTACCTGCTTCCTGAATGGGAGGCTGGATCCGATGAAACGATCATGGAAGGGTGATGTATGTATGATACATAAGGAAATTAATGGTAAAAAAGGGAACAACGAAGGGAGACATGCTGGTTGGAAACGATGCGGGGTATCCGAAAGATTCCGTCATGCGGGAGGATTTCTCCTGCTCTTTATCCTTCTTGCAGGACTGATGCTTTTATGCGGATGTATAAACTCGTCACCTTCTCCCGCCGGTTCATCCAATAGTACTACGATTACAGTGACCGACAGCCTTGGAAACGTGATCCAGATGCCAGGCCCGGCTTCCCGCATTGTCTGCCTCAACAGCGATGCAACGGAGATGCTTATCGCCCTTGGAGCCGGAAATTCTATTGTCGGGGTTACCGATACCACGCTCAAAAATTCCCAGCTTGCGCCACTTATACCCAATGCAAAAAATGTCGGAACATGGGACGCGCCGAGCCTTGAGCGCATCCTCAGCCTCCAGCCGGATGCCGTCATCTCCTACAGCGGCTACCGCTTGAAAAATGCCGACCAGTTCGAACATGCAAAAATTCCGGTGATTTATATTGACTGCAACCGGCTCTCGACACTAAAAAGTGATGCACGGTCAATGGGTCTCATCACCGGACACCAGGCGGATGCTGACCGGTACATTGTGTTCTTTGACAAATGGTTCGGTTACACGACGCAAAAGACTGCCGGAACCGACCTCACCCCGGTTTATATCGAAGGGTATTCCGAGTACATGGCGCAGGGCACAAACAGCAGCATTGACGATATAGTAAATGTTGCCAGGGGTAGCAATATTGCTGCCGGCGAGGGAAAAAGTTACGTCAAGGTTACTCCCGAATGGATCATAAAGGAGAACCCACCGGTGATCATAAAGGTAGCTCCCGATCCCCTTCCGGATGGAAAGACCCTTGGCGATTACCGCGAGCAGGTGATGAGCCGCCCGGCGCTCGCTGATGTTCAGGCAGTCCAGGATGGCAATGTCTATGCTATAAGCGGAAAAGTGGTTGTGGGTCCCCGTGCCCCAGCCGGGCTTCCTCTGGTTGCCTCCATCCTTCACCCGGTTCAGTTCTCCGGAACAAACCCATCAGATGCCCTCAATGAATATGCAGGGGAATTTGTACCCGGTGCAAATGCAACACAGGCAATCAGTCCTCTATCAAAAGGGTCATGATCTTGACTTTTTTCTACAATTTTTTAGGACCCGGTTGCCCTGGCACAGGTGTTCCGTTACATTTATCTGATCCCTTGTACTACAATTAATTATGAAAATAGCATTTTATGCTATCGTTTTTGTATTAATTATATCAGGAATATGGGTTTCCGGGTGCAGCACTCCTACTGTCCCAAGCCATCCGGAAAACACCCCGATAGCAATAACCGGGACTCATACTATACCAACAACGGCATTATCACCTGAAATGGCAGTCACACCCGGATTGAAATCAAACTCTTCCGTCCGGAAATCCACTTCTCCTACAATGATTTCGATCAACAAGCATTTCCTGACAATTGCGTTTTCAGAATACAACGGGGTGGTCCTGAGACAGGAAAGAAATCTGCCGATAACAATTGAGTTCTTTGGAAGATTTTCACCAGAAGACCTGGCATTGATCCAGCAGTTTATTCAGGATTTTAACAGAATTTCAAAAACGCAGAAATTTTCGGTCAATATACGAAGCGGTAACGAGGCAGATCTCTGGATTAACCTGTTCCCTGGAACACAGCTGCAAAGCATCCAGAAAAACGCAAAAGGTATGGATCAGATGCAGTATACCGAATATGATAGCATGTTTTCTGATAATATCCTGTTTTCCGTCAACTTCACCGAACAGATTTTTATCAATAGTAATCTCCCGACACTTCAGCGTCAGCACTATCTCCTGCGGGCAATAACGTTCTGGCTGGGTATTACAGGTGATGCGACCGATGAAGAGAGTTTTTTCTATCCGGGAAATGCCGAACAGGTAAACCTCACAGAATCAGACTGGAAAGCACTCATGATCCTCTATGGACCGACAATAAGAAACAATCTCACTGTTTCTGATGTAAAGAACCGGATGTGGCTGGGATAATTTTTTTTTGTTTCCGTGATACCGCATGACAAAGATCTCTGTATTATATGTTGATGATGAAGCGGTTCTGCGGGAACTGGCATCGGCTTTCCTTGAACGTTCCGGGTTGCTGGCTGTCACGACCTTCGATTCTGCGACAAAAGCGCTTGAAGAATTAAAAACCCGGTCGTTTGATGCGATTGTCTCCGATTTCGAGATGCCGGAGATGGATGGCATAACATTTTTAAAAATAATACGGGTACAATTTGAAGGGATCCCGTTTATCCTCTTTACGGGAAAAGGGCGGGAAGAAGTAGTGGTCGAA
>JAQTSH010000246.1 GCA_028711405.1 Methanoregula sp. | reverse complement strand
TCACGTACGAGACATAATACAACCGCCCTGCCATAATCGTGAATAGTTCGGAGACGTGGCTGAGACATTCTTCGGCAAAGATCGCAGTCGTCTGGCTCCGTTCTGTGTTCAGCTCCTGGATATCCCGGAGCGCCACCGCGTCCTTACGGATTGAACGGAGCATCGTCCGACCGGTCCCGATGGCGATCACCCTGCCATGACCGGGGCAGATGACATCGATCTCGTCACCATCAATAAGGGGAGTTAACGTATCGATCGAGTCAACGAGCGAGTCCTGGCTCCACCCGCAGAGACCGGCGACGCCCGGATTTGCCGCGAACAACAGGTCACCGATGAACAATATCCGCCCGAACCGGAGACAGATACTGTCCGGGCTGTGCCCCGGTGTGTGATAGATCTCGAGCACTTTCCCGGACCCGAACGTGAGACGTTCTCTCTCGGTCGGAACCCCCGAAGCGGTGCAGACCATGTCGCGCAGGATTGAGATCCGGGCACCGCTGGGAAATGTCCGCCTCACCGGATTGCCGGGCGTCAACGAATCCGCATACGAGAGCAGCCGGAGCCCGATCTCGATCCCGGCGATCTCCATGCCGAGGATGGCGGACTGGGTAACGTTCCGGTCACCGCGCTCCAGCGCAATCGCGCCGTTTTCATGGACGGCAATGGTACTCGTTGCGGGATCCGACAGCGCCGGGCAGTGCAGGAGCGCAAGGAAATGATCGACATGGGCATGGGTCAAAAAGACGATCAGCGGAAGATACCGCTCCTTGCGGCACTCGGCGATGACTGCCGCGAGATGATCTGCCTGCTCGGCGAGTCCCCCGGGATCGATCAGGAGAATCGCATCTCCGGTCCGGATTAGGTACGAGTTCGATGAGACCGTATCGATTTTGCGGATGACCGGGTAAATCTCTGCCCCGCGAGCGCCCGGGACCGGTTGCCAGACCAGGGGAACAAGGAGTTCCTTACCAGCGGGCAATCGCTTCTCCCTCTGAGGGATAGATGGAGAAAATAGTCGTAAACCCTGCCAGTTTTAAGACCTTGTGTACTTCCGCCGAGAGACAGCAGAGGGCATAATGGTCTCCTTCCTTACGGAGTTTCTTTGCAGTGGCAAGCAGCACGCGAAGTCCTCCGCTGGAGATGTACGTGACACCGGAGAAGTTGATAAGGATGCTCCGTTTGCCCTGTTCGATCTGCTGGTTTATCGCGAGTTCAAGTTCACCCGCAGTCGT
The DNA here is from genome assembly GCA_028711405.1 of Methanoregula sp. Classification (GTDB taxonomy): domain Archaea; phylum Halobacteriota; class Methanomicrobia; order Methanomicrobiales; family Methanospirillaceae; genus Methanoregula. The sequence continues at coordinate 2,372 of JAQTSH010000246.1, read as the reverse complement.
GGTATCAACCCTGCCGGTGGGAGCGAGCACGGTTGCACCGTCATGAGTTGTGGTGGTTATCTCCATTCTTCATTCCTGCCGTTCGTCATATTGGATAGAATTGTCTAAGGATCTTCGTACGTTTGCGATGATAATCCTATCTTATCCGGCGGGAACGGGCGGGGTGGATCACGCCCTGGTTCGTTGCATACGGTGCCGGATACACCCGGAAGCGTCGCACCCTGCCGCATGAGTGATGGCTCCCCCCCGGTCGCGCCCACCGGTCACGTTCCCCACCCGTCGTCTGACAGGGCACCGGAACCGGTTCTTTAAGTGCGTTTATGTGCTAAACGTACATGAGTGATCTGATGGCAACTTCCATCTTTGCGACCCTGCTTGTTCTCCTCCAGATGATGTGTGTCATCGTTGTCGTTGCCTACCTGTTGACCCGCAGCCGGATCTTCTCGGACCTGCTGGATGGTCACGCGACGCTCAAGGTTCAGGCGCTCCTGATCTTTGTCTTTGGCGCACTCTCGATCTACGGAACGGTCAGCGGGGTGGACGTGCTCGGGGCGATCGTGAACGTCCGGGATCTCGGTCCGATGGTCGGGGGACTGATCGGGGGTCCGGTGGTGGGACTCGGTGCCGGGCTGATCGGCGCGGCATACCGGTCGACGCTCGGCGGCGTGACGGTTGTTCCCTGCACGATCGCGACGATCCTCGCAGGTCTCTTTGGTGGGCTTGTCTGGCTCGCGAATCACCGGCGGTTTGTCGATATCCGGTTTGCAGTTCTGTTTGCTGTACTCATCGAAGCCATGCACATGGGTCTCACGCTCCTGTTGGTCCGCCCGTTCTCGCTCGCGCTTGGCGTGGTGACGAACGTTGGCATCCCGATGATCCTCGCGAACGCGATCGGCGTCTTTATCTTTGCGTTCATTATCACGAACCTGCAGAACGAACGCCGGATGGCAAGCGAGCGGGACACGCTCCTGCGGGAGATGGAACGCAAGAACACAGAACTCGCGATCGCTGCGGAGATCCAGCAGAGTTTTCTGCCCGACAAAATTACTCAGGTGGAAGGATTTGATGTCGCGGCAAAGAGTATCATGGCAAAAGAGGTGGGCGGGGATTTCTTTGACGTGATCCCATTCGAGGTGGTGCCCATCAAGCCCGGACGGATGGGCATTTTAATCGCGGATGTCTCGGGGAAAGGGATCCCGGCGGCGCTCTTCATGGCATTATCCCGGATTGTCGTGCGGGTAAACGCGACCTGGTACGGGGAAGATCCGGCTCATGCAATCCATGATGCGAACAATCTGATTGCCGCGGACTCAAAAGCCGGGATGTTTGTCACACTCTTTTATGGGATCCTGGATCATACCAGTCATACAATACGGTACGTCAACGCAGGGCACAATCCACCACTTGTGTATCATCCGCAGGACAATTCCTTCACAGAACTTACCGCGACGGGTATTGCGATGGGCGTGCTTGAGGACGCGGAGTATACGTTCCGGGAATACCCGCTTGTCCCGGGGGATATGGTCGTGCTGTACACGGATGGAATCACCGAGGCGATGAATGCAGAGGAGGAGATGTTCGGCGAGGACCGGTTGTACGAGGTGATCCGCCAGGTGAATGGCGGGAACGCGAGCCAGATCCTGACAAAGATCCTTGACACGGTCAAAGCGTTCACGAGGGATTACCCGCAATCTGATGACATCACGCTCATGGTGATCCGGGTGGTGTAAGGTATGGGGAGTCAGGTCAGTTTTGAGATTCCGGCGGTGCTCGATCAGATCGAGAGGGTCTCGGATGAGATCAACCGGTGCATGAGGGCGGAGGGCGTGGGCGACGACCAGATCCTCGATGTGCAACTGGCTGTGGAGGAGGCGGTGACGAACTCGATCCTTCACGGGTACGACGGTGCTCGCGGGACGATCGGGCTCCGTATTGAGGCGGACCCGCACCATGTGGCGGTGGAGATCACGGATGGTGCGCCGGCGTTTGATCCGCTCTCGATGCCGGATCCGGATATCGGTGCTGATCTCGAGGACCGGAAGATTGGGGGTCTGGGGATCTTTTTGATCCGGCAGGTGATGGATGAGGTTACGTACCGGTACGAAGGTAACAAGAATATCCTGCTCTTAAAGAAGCAGACGTGATCCTCTGGCGGGAATCCGGTGCGGTTTTTTTACCACATCTTTGATTGTGGAGAGATCAAATGATAATCCGACAATCAACGGCAAAATTCCCCTAGCGGCACGTTCACCCGGTGTTCGATTCTCTTACGTTTGCATCAGAATGTGCAAGCCAAAAAATGCAGGATGACAGAATTTTTTTTGGGACCGGTTGGGTTTAATTACCACGGTCGAATCTTACTTTCTGACTTA
>JAQTSH010000245.1 GCA_028711405.1 Methanoregula sp. | reverse complement strand
GGTAACCATGTATTTCCTTTACATCCCTCTCCACCCATGGTCTGGACACCAATATGAGGCGTGGGAATAAAATCCGTACCATGGAACGTCTGAATATTACAGGTCACCGGTTCACCATTTTTATAGAATTTTGCCATGAGGTGATCATTCTGGTAGGGAGTTATGCCGGTATGTTGCATAACGACCCTGCTATCGAGATTCGGGTCATGAGTAACACTCAAAATCTTAAAGATCGATGGCACTCCTTTGTCTTCCCAGGCAAGGCTCGGCATCATCATCACCATGGCAAGGACGATGGCAGCAAGAAGTACCACTAAAAGAATTATCAGCATCGTCGCGATGGGATGTGAACTGGCATCGGTCATGCCGGAAGAAGAAGACACTACTCTTTTGATTATGGGTAATTCCACATAAGTATTGTGAAATCTACCTGACCTCTCCCGGATTCATGGGGATTTTTAGATCCTTTTAAAATGAGTAAGGTTTTACCGCTCCAAAAGAGAAATCCCCGCTGCAACTCAACGAAAGTTATGCAGATATGGATCAAATGGATGCATCTCTTCCAACATAAAAAAGAACGCCCTCGATGCAATAGGCGGAATATGAGGGAACTTTGAGTGTCCGGTTACAGTATCGCAAAGCAAAAGTTCATGCGCGCAATCTCGCATGGTCACGAACCGGAACTATACTCACAGAACCCGGTCGTTCGTCCTGTGTATCACCATCCCCCGCAAATCCCTGTCCTCCAGCGATAGGGAAATTCTAAAAAAAACGCGACACCTATATCCTGATCGACAATTTTAGCCATGTGAATATCGTTAAGGCATTCCATCTGCATTCAGGATTTGCTGAATACACCATAGCGCATATTATATACCTAATCATCAATCATAGGATCAGGAATTCTCTCACAACCGTATCGACCGGAATATCATGATCACATCCCCCCGGACAAATACCGGAACTGAAACCGGACCAGACGCCAAAAGCGGTTGGGATCTGTACCGGGAAGGTTGCATGTTTGGCAAGGAGGGAAAACATGCCGATGCGATCACTTCATTCTCGATAGCGCTCGAACTCCAACCTACTCTTGTCCCTGCCTGGATCGGGCGCGGGTTTGCATTCGGCAAACTGGGACGGTTTGAAGACGAGATCAAATGTTGTGACAAGGCGTTGGAGATCGATCCGAACTGCATCGACGCGCTCAACAACAAGGCATTTGCCCTTGGCAAGCTGTTACGGTTCCCGGACAAGATCTCGTGCTGTAAACGCGCGATTGAGCTCGATCCGGAGAGTGCGACCGCATGGAACAACCTGGGCGTTGCCCATGGCATGATGGGGGAGTACGATGCCGAAATCCGGTGTTCGGAACGGGCGATCTCCCTGCGCCCCCGTTATCTCTCTGCATGGGTGAACAAGGGGTATGCGCTGGGCAAACTCAAACGCTACGAAGAAGAGTGCACCTGCTATGATCGCGCGCTCAAGATCTATCCCTATTACTTCGCAGCCCTGACTCACAAACCGGTTGCGCTCATTCATCTGAAGCGCTACCGGGAGGCACTCGAATTCCTTGATAAAGTGCTTGCACTTGATCCCCACAATGAAAAAGCCCTGTACCGGAAAGGGCTCGCTCTTGCAAAACTGGGCAGGCATGACGAGGCGATCGGATACCTGACACATGCGCTGGAGATCAATTCCACAATTGCCGATGCCTGGGTGATCTTATCGAACTCTTACTTTTTTACCGGGAACCTGGAAGCCTCAGCACGGGCATTCGACCAGGCGTATTATATCGATATCCGCGATGTCCGTGAAGGTCTCATCAAAGGCATGAGGTTTTTCAAGAGTGGGAATACGGATGAAGGTATCCGCAGTTTTAATGAGGTGCTGGGGATCCTTTCCCGGTAATGTAAAAACGGTAAAACCTCGAATGGTCTGACGGGAAGCCCTCGTTATTTATGGCTCCCGCACGAACCGGAACCCATGGATGTTGAGGAGTATGTCCGCCGGAGCCTTGGAGCCGGTGAACCTGAAGAAGCTGTTTTAAAAAAACTCACGGGTCATATCATTTCGGTAAAAAAAGCCAGACCCGCATATGCCTCCGCATTCGCCCGTGCGGTTATTGAAGAGGTCAAGAACACGCAAGGTCTCACCGGAGACTTCTTCGAATTTGAACAATCAGGCGTGAAGATGGGCGAGTTTGGCGTCGGTTCGCGTGGCAAGGGGGATTTTTTTGCGCACCGTGAGATCGCCCGGATCATCGGGAAAACCTCTGCATCGGTCGGTGTGGACGAGATGGATGATGCCGGCGCGGTGAAAGCCGGTGGCGAATACATCGTCTGCACGGTGGATGGGATGCACTCCCGGCTCTCGGATTACCCGTATCTTGCCGGGTTTCACGTGACCCGCGCGACGCTGCGCGACCTGTATGTCATGGGTGCCAAACCGATTATGCTCTTCTCTGATATCCATGTCGCAGATGACGGCGATGTGGCAAAGATCTTCGATTACACTGCCGGGGTCACGACCGTTGGCGAGGCGATGAACGTGCCGCTCGTGACCGGATCCACGTTGCGGATTGGCGGGGATATGGTGCTCGGCAGCCGGTTGACCGGGTGCGTCGGTGCAGTCGGGGTTGCACAGCACCTGACCGCGCGAAAATCCACGGCACCAGGTGATGTGGTACTCATGACGCAGGGTGCAGGAGGCGGTACCATTGCTACGGCAGCCATATATTCCGGATTTCCCGAAGTGGTCGAACAGACAATCAACCTCAACTTCCTTCTCACCTGCGAAGCGTTGATCAAAAGTCCCGTGTTCCCCCATATCCATGCGATGACGGATGTCACCAACGGCGGTCTCCGGGGCGATGCCTTCGAGATGGCGGAGACAGCACAATGCCGGCTCGTCATCCGGGAAAACGATACTTCCTCGCTTGTGGAACCCCATGTTAGGGAGATGCTCGAAACGCTCCGTATCGATTATCTCGGCGTCTCGCTTGACTCGCTTCTTATTGTCGCTCCCGAACAAGTATCAGGTGAAATCTGCCGCACCATCCGGGCAACGGGGGTTGAGTGCCACGAGGTCGGGTATGCTGAAGCGGGAAAACCCGAATCGGTCCTTGTGGTCGATGGCAAAGAGCAGGACTTTGCTCCACGGTTCCGGGAGTCCGCGTACACGCCAGTCAAGAAGGTCGTGGATATGGATGTCCGTGACTTTGAGGAGATGAAAAAAGACGTGAAGCGGGCATCGGAAGCTGCCATACAGAAGAAGCAGCGGGTGCTCGCGCGGCTGATGCGGGAGAGAAATACCCCAGCATAAAATAATCCCCCATATTCTTCCGGTTTTGTTGCCGTCACGCAGATATTATACGCGAACTGGGGGGGAATGGCATCTACGCCGAGACTCGCGTGAGATACAGCGTGACGCAAATTACGTAAAAATTGCGCATGCTGTAACTATCATATCCGAATCGAGCACGCCAGAGCGCCTCATTGTTGGTATCGTCGCGGGGCCTCATGATGGATGAAGGAGATTGTACTTGTCGTGTAGGAGGGTTCGGGGGATGTGTCGGTAGTTTTTTTTAGGGTGGTGGTTGAGAGAGTGGAG
>JAQTSH010000019.1:4552-14964 GCA_028711405.1 Methanoregula sp. | reverse complement strand
CCCAGAGCCAGCTGGTCGGGGTGTTCGCTGACGTGTCCGTGAATGTGACGGTCAGAGGCGCAGTACCGCTCGTCACATCCGATGAGAAGGATGAGACCGGTATAATGGTCACTGCATTCACCATAATATACCCGGACTGCGAGTTTGTGTTGCTACCGGCAGAGTTCGTAGCCGTCAGATTGACCGTGTATGTCCCGGCGCTGGCGTAGGTGTGGATCGGGTTCTGGACCGTTGCATTCGTACTGCTGCCGTCACCGAAGTCCCAGAGCCAGGATGTCGGGGTATTTGTTGAAGTATCCGTGAACGTGACGGTCAGCGGTGCTGTACCCGTCTGGACATTGGACGTGAAGGATGCAATCGGTGTAATTGTCTTCACTGGCGGAGTGACCATGTAGCCGCTCAGATCCACCTGGTTGGTCATGATGATGCCAGTACCGTGATTGCACTGCATGTACCAGCCATAGGTGTTGAAGACTGCCACGCTTGAGAGGTTGGTGAACTCGTACTCGACCTTGATCATGCCATTGTTCGGCAGGCTCGCGTTCTGGAGCGCCCCGACCTTGAGGTCAATGAACATCAGCTGGAACTGGTTCGCCGAATCAGCCTGGTCTTCCCCGTTATAGATCGGGTAGCCGGCGCTGCTTGAGGGTCTCCAGCTCTGCGGACCGTAGAGGAAGTCGCTCCTGGTGAACGTCTGGTTCACTGCTCCGTCCAGGAACGTGGACGCAGCCGGTAGTACTTGGTTGCCGATGCTCGGTGTGCCGACATTGAAGTCCTGCCCGCTTGACCGGATATGGACCCTGAAGTCGTCCGGCACGGTGCCATTAACCGCAAGCAGCAGGATGGCGTTGGGCATCGAAGGCTGTCCGCCGCTGAAGGTGATAAAGAACGAACCGGACTGGTTGGTCGTTGTCGTGAGGTCGGCAGCGGTCCAGGTATTGCTCTTTCCGGAGATGTGCATCGGGTTCAAGCCACCGCCAGCCTGCCGGAACATCACCCAGTAGGTGTTGGGGACATAGGTGTAGGTGCCACCGCTCCCGGCTGCACCGTTCGGCACATCGTATTTCACGCCTTCGTCATTGGCGACGTAGAGGTTGATGAACCGGTAGTTGGAGAGAGGCCCATTTTTTGTGACGGTGATGTAATCAGTTTTAGTTGTCGAATTGCTCCCATCTCCATTGGTGGCTGTCAGATTGATCGAATACGTTCCGATGGAATATGTGTGAACCGGGTTCTGTTCTGTCGAGGTCGTGCCGTCACCGAAGTCCCACGCCCAATTTGTCGGGACATACAGGGACGTATCGGTAAACTGGACTACAAGGGGATCTGACCCTGCCGATGCATTTGCTGTAAATGAGACAATCGGTATCAAACGCGTGGTTATTGAGATGTATTCCGGCCGGGTTAACGTGTTGCTGCCAACATTGTTTGTTACGTTCAGGGCAACAGTATAATTGCCTGCCGTGGTGTACGTGTGGACGGGGTTCTGCTCGGTCGATATTGCACCGTCACCAAAGTCCCATGCCCGCGAGGTCACGGTTCCGATCGACTCGTCCGTGAACCGGACGGTCATCGGGGTCTTGCCAACAGTTGCGTTCGCACTGAAACCTGCGGTTGGTGCTGCGGGGCTGCTGCTGAAGTAATCCTGCGTCCAGTTCATCAGGGGAGCCGTGTCAGCCTGGATTGAAATTAATGCAAAGGTGGTATCCCCGATTCCGTTATTATCCGCATCGGTACCCGTATAGGTATCCCAGTAATTGCCGAGGTAACCCGAGTACTGATGACCCTTGTAGGTATAACTGACGGGTGCCGGGGTTGTCCAGCCAATTGCTGCCGGAGTTCCGCTGGGAATGCTGATGATACTGCCACCAGTGGTGCCCACGATGTTATTCAGATAAATTCTATTATTTGTCCCTATGTTGCGACTAAGGATGAAACATGGCATATTGTTATTGGTAAACGAATTATTCACGATGATGGTGTTCTTCGTTAATACTGCACTTAAAAAAATAACTCCTTTTAATGACCCGGGTCCGGCATTATTGATAAACGAATTATTTTCGAGACGCGAACTTCCAGCAACCACTATTACATAGTTAGCATTGTTGTTCCGGAAGGTATTGTCAATGAGGAGGTGATTATCTCCATTCAATGTGATTGCACCCATGCTAACGGTGGTCGGATTCGTCAAACCTTCGAAGATGCAATTCCTGATGGTAATCGTTGTTATTCCTTTAATGAATGCAAGTTGTCCATTGGTGAATGTAAGCTTTTCAAATATTGACCCTGCCGCTGATGATTGAATCGGCATCCCACTACCACCAAGATTGATAGTAACCAGGTTTGCAGATTCTCCGGTAATCGTGATGGATTTGGTTAAACCGGTGAATGCGTAGGTACCATTGTAGACAAAGATCGTATCGCCACTTATCACCGACGCGCTGTCGATAGCATCGGTCAGCGAGGTAAAGTCGGCCCCGTTTGCACCGACAGTCCATTGCGTTTTATGCGGTGTCACTACGACATAATCCGTCTTGTTGCTCCATGATGTGCCCGCAGCGTTTGTGACCAAGTGGTTCACACTGAAGGAACCTGCACCCGTATAGGTATGGGTTGCGTTCTGGTCAGCGGATGTGATGCCGTCACCAAAGTCCCAGAGCCAGGATGTCGGGGTATTTGTTGAAGTATCCGTGAACGTGACCGCGAGCGGTGCGGAACCGGTTGTCTTGTCCGCGCTGAATGCTGCGACCGGCACTTCTGCCTCCGCATTCACCATGAAGTTCGTATCCGTGACTGTGCCATACGGAACCGAAGAGTTGTCAGTACCTGCCATCGCCGGAATCACCATCACGGCAAGGACCAGGAGAAGAATCAGCCCGAACCGGACCGGTATCCGGAGATTCCCGTGGCTCATGAGACCACCTGCTCCGCCACCGTGCGGGGAGAGCGGAGTGCCGGTAAAGCCCGACACATCCGGATGGTATAATGGGCGGTTGCCAGTGGTACATACCCCGCCGCACCGGAACCTGCACAAAAACCGGTCAGGACCGGGTTCGACGGGAAACGGTGTTTAAGAACAGAGTGGGGGGTGGAAAAAAAATTTTGATTTGCCATAATTATCGGGAAAGTGTAGCTGCTCATCTATGAAAAGAGTTTCTTTTTGATTTTTTTTTAGGTTCAACCTTTCAGGTTAACCTATTGATACATTGAACTGTATTTTTGATCTCAAATAACAGGGAAAATATTGAGTTGCTTTTTTCAAAACATCGGGGGAATTTCACCGTTTTTAGTGTCGTTCGTTTCATTCATTTGAACGCGATCCACGACCACAAAAAGCTCATTAAAACCGATCCTCCCAAAGAGAAGTCTCCGTGCCGGTTGTCCTACAAAAAAGTGTTCATGGCGTGTTTGCCACAGAACCCATCGATAAGAGATATCCATTGCAGTATTTATGGCGTGTTTGCCACAAGCGCTCATGGACATGAGATATCTATAGCAGGAATCCATATGTGAGATGTGCACATGAAAAAAACAGAGCTGTATCAACAATTAAAAAGTAATCCGAAGAATGTAAGGTTTGAACATCTCTGCAGGATTGCTGAATAGTTCGGTTTCACAGGTCGGGGTGGAAAAGGCAGTCACCGGATCTATTCAAAAGCAGGTATCAGGGAACTCCTGAATTTTCAGGATGTGGAAGGAATGGCAAAACCCATCAGGTAAAACCGCTTTGTAAAGTAATTGAAGATTACTCGCTTCTGGAGGAGGAGTCCGGTGTATAAATATGCAATAGAGATCTTCTATAGCGAAGAAGATGAGGGATATATCGCAGTGGTGCCGGAATTGCCCGGCTGTTCGGCATATGGTGAGCGCGAAGAGCAGGCGTTGCAAGAGATCAAGACTGCAATCGATCTCTGGCTTTCAACTGCCAAAAGCATGGGACGCAAAATCCCCAAACCCCATGGCAGGGAAATACTGCGCGATCTTCTGGACGAGTGTTCACGCCAGCATGCTGCTTCGTGCGAGTAACAGACATTCGTACCAGCTGAAGTACCCGGTATCCGTTCAGGAAGAAATCCTGCCTCCTGGTTGCCGGTACCAATTGAGGAACGCGAACCTGGGAACAAAGGAAGGGAAATATTTTCAGGGGAGAACCGGAAGATCTGCGGAGACACTTTACCGATGGAAAATCTCAATACCCAGCTGGAGGGATGAGTGCCATGCCGGATAATCCTATGATCGTTGAGGGATGTCCTGCGGGTTTTTAAGGTTGTACCTGAATCCGTGACGGGTCAGATAATGTACATATCCGGCAGTGTCGACCCCATACCGGGAGGGAGTCCAGAAGAGCACCACACAGTCACGGAAGAGACCGGACCGGATCAGGAAAAAAGCGATACCAGCTCAATACCCTGGATCAACCCTGAACGAATTTCTCTCGTCTTGCAGATCCGGAACATGCCCACGTCGTCAGTAAACAGAGGACCTGACTGCTGAATTGGTAAGCATGAAGAAAATAGGTATCAAAATTGGGACCTCCTCCATGAATGGCAATGGTCTTCGCCGTCCCGATAATCCGATCTTCCGGAACAACCATATAACGGGTTTCCCCGTCACAAATTTTATATGATTGCCGTGAAGACAACATACTATGTCTACAACTTCTGTTTACAGCATCCGTATCGATACCCGGATCCGTGCGATAATCGAAGAAATCAATGATCCCGTGTGGCAGGAGGAGATCCGTACCCTGATCGAGCAGGCGGCAAAAAGAAAACACAAAGCACAGATCCTAGCCCGGGCGCGGGAAGCACACGGTTCTCTAAAAGTGGGCTCTCCTGCCGCAGAATCTATACGGGCGGATCGCGATGCACGGTAGTCTGGTGCTGGATTCCAGTATCATAGCAGCGATCTTTTTTCCGGAGAAGATCTCCGGGAAATCTCTCGCGATAGCAGAATGTCATGACTGCATAACTGTCGATCTTGCCTATACAGAAGTTGCCAATGTTGCATGGAAGCGGATCAGCCATAACGGTCAGGATACGGCAACGGTGAAGAACCTGCTGGACGAGTGCATGGCATTCATCCGCGAGACGTGCCAGGTACTGCCGGCACAGGACCTGATACCGTCAGCGTATGATCTGGCATGCAGCCACCGGATAACTGTATATGATGCCCTTTTTCTTGCCGCAGCGGTACAGTGCACATCCCCTCTGGTGACCGCAGATAAAAAACTCCATCACGCGGCGAAGGAGATCGTTAAAGCCGAACTGATCACGTAGTCTGCCGGGGAATACAAAATCTCCAGCGTGTCGACCCCATCGATACATCCTTACGGCTCTGAAAGCAATTTCAGGAGTGCGGGATGGGGGTGGCGGTCGTGTTGTGCTAATTAGTTGGTATTTTAACCGGATGCGCCAATACCCCAGGTTTCGAAACAGGGTCAAATTGTCCATATCCCCTTGTGGGGGACTGACAGATCATTTCTCCTGCTAGGGATTTCTCTTATCCATGGGTTCCCGTGGCATACTCGCCATGAACACTTGTTCGTTTCTCCTGATAAAACCTCGATGTTTATAACAAAAATACTATCAACCCATTATAGGATCACAACCTTTCTGACATTAACAGGTACAAAAGTACAATAGAAAATATGTATGCAACAGCCTCTCATACGGGAAAATATCAAAGCCTGCCGTAGCGCTTATGTGCCTGTTCTGTACTCATCAGATGGGTGATCTCAACCATGCTCTTATCTGAATGAATGAGATACAGTGCGGTATACGATCTCCCGATGTGGAGGCGGAATACTTCCATACCTTCAGTATTGAGTCGTTCCTTGTCTTTTCCTCTTCCCGGATAGGGATCGGTTTTAAGAATGGCGAGATGTTCTCTTGCGATACGTTGTGATTTATCAGGAAACGCGTTTAAGAATTTCGCAGCCGATTGCCTAAAGCGAACGACAAACGTCACAGTTCAATCTCCACGAGTTCCTCTTCCTCCTGGACCCGTATAATATCCTCAACAAGGCGCCGCTTCTTTTCATGCTCAATCATCTTTTCGATCAGCCGGGAGAACGTCATGCCGGGCTCCCGCATCTGGGAGAGATCTGCCCATACCGCTTCTTCAACAACAACGCGCTTTATGGCATTCATAGCAAAGATATCATATGTGGCATAGCAGGAAATATCTTTTTCGTCCCTTTGTTTAGAAAATTACATCACGTTCCCAATGTCTACCCCGGACCGGTCGTTGCAAATAATAAAAAATGGGATATTACATTACAACAATTGCATGCTTAATCGCATGACAACCACACATAAACTTATCCAGGTACGCATACCACAGCGGCTCGTTCAGGTGCCTGACAGGCTCTTGTTCCCGCTATGGATTGAAGTGAAAAAACCGGAAAAATATTCACCTGTAGCAGGATAAAGTCAGCTCACAGTTACTGCCAGATCAAAAAGAGGGAGTGGTTCTTCCGCGCTACAATTCCAGTATCCTCCCGACGATGTAACAGGCAATCTTCGAGGCGTCACCGACATCGATCCTGCCGTTGTTGTTGAAGTCAGCGTCGGGAATAAGATCGGGGGTCTTCCCGACGACCATGTAGGCAGTCTTGGCAGTGTCACCGATGTCTACCTCCGTGTTCCCGTTGAGATCGCCACGGTACCGGTAGACGAGTGCAGCACCATTGACCGTGTCGAACGTGCGGTAGTTGAAGGTGCCATCGCCCCACCGGGCACTGGTCAGGGTCAGGGGAGTTTGCGAACCAACCGCCCCGGTGCCGGTTGTATTTATGAAGAAGACCGGAACCGGCGAACCGATGGTGATGCCATCAGTGCTGGTGAGGCTGAGCCGGATCAAGCCGGATGTTGCGTTCATGGTGAGACTGCTTCCCGACGCATAGGACTGGTTCAGGGTGATCTCGTTGACCCGGATGACCGATGGATCATACGTGAGGTTGAACGAGATGCCGGTCCCACTGGTGATGTTCATCACCCGGATCGGGATCCGGGTGGCGGTATTCTGGTAGAGCGACACGTTTGAAAGGATCAGCCGGGCAGGGTCTCGTTCAACCGGAAGAACGGTTACATTAAATGTAGAACCTGTTCCGGTCACGACAGTACCCGATACATCAGTTCCATGAAGACTCACCGTGTACGTGCCAGGAGTTGTCAGACTGGTGAACTCGGACCCGAACTCAAAGAGCGAGTTAAACCGCATTGTGCTTCCGGGCGTGTAGTACCGGGAGAGATTGACATCATGGGACGCAGTGAGAACCACTCCGCCGCTCGAATTTGTAATTGTGTAAGAAATCTGGGAAGTCCGGTTGTTAATTGAGTACCAGTACGGATACGAAGTTGCAGACACCGTCGATGCGATCGGCTTTGTGACCCCGAAAATGATGAACTCCTGTCCCTGGGTGAGGGTGATGCCACCGGACATATCGGTGTAGACCGTCTTTTGCGCAGTATCGTTCGGATCATAGAGGTTCTCGTAACTTGAGGAGGGTGTAGAGCGGACCTCGACCCGGGTCAGCGCGAGCCGGTTTGTGCCGGTAAAGGGTATGATCGTTGACGAAATAATCCGCGTGGTTCCGGTCGTATCGACGTATTTTAAAAATGGTTCCCCGTTGCTGTAATAGAGGAATGTTGTATTCGCCGAATCCTGAAGCTTGTACCGCAGGATCGGAGCCAGTTCGACCGCGTATGTTGTCCCCTCAGAATTGATGTTGTACATAAACATCGTGTTATTAGCGACAGCCATAGTATCGACCATTGTCCCGTTGAGGTCGTTTACCACTTCGATCCCGTTGTTGGGGTATGCCCGTGAAAGGAAACTCGACCAGTTTGACCCGCCATCCGAGAAATAGCCGGGGAACGAATCGAAGTACGTCCTGAGATTGTGCTGAATGGCATAATTGCTCCGGGCATTCTTGTTGTCAGGTGGCTTGTTCGTGCCGAGTGCAGTATTGGTGATCCCGAATGTGATATTCTTTGCGACAACCTGACCATTGAGCGAACGGGAAATGCCGGTTACGAGAATTGTATACTCCCCTGCGGTCAGATCCTGAAGAGTTGTCCCGGAACTGTTTTTGTAGGTCGTGTTGTACGTCTTTGTCACACCTCCAAGAACAAGCCCTGCATAATACCGGTCCGTCACCACCACTTTGTTATTGGGATCGGTATAGCCGCTTCCGTCCGGATTGATCACGATATCCGGGACATACCCTCCTTTCACCGTGGCGCCGTTGACAAAGGAGAAATCAAGGCAACTCTGGTTTGTGGTACCGGTGACCGGGTCGACATGGCTCTGGATCTGGCGCAGGGGGATGCCGGTACATACGGTTCCGTTGCAGGAGGATGCAGGGAACAGTTCTATCTTCACGTCGCCGGGGGTCCCGAATGGCGAGGTCGGGAAGATACCATATACATAGAAATCACGCATCTCGGCAAACCGGGTCTCGTTGGCGCTCGGTTGGGTGATGACGAGATCAGACCGGGTCACCCGGATGCAGCCGGGAACCGTCTTTTTGAACGATTCGGATCCATTTTTTATGGTCAGTGAAACTGTGTAGTTCCCGGGACTTGTGTACGTGTGAGAGGGATTCTGAAGTGTACTGGTACCCCAGTCATCGAATACCCATTCCCATGCTGTCGGTGAACCCGTTGAGGTGTCGTTGAACTGCACGGTCAAGGGGAAATTGCCGGATGTAGGTGTTGCGGTGAAATCCGCGCCAAGTGATCCCTTCGCAAATTTCTGGATACGGCTGTTACCCGTGTCGGCGACGAAAACATTACCCGACTTATCAACTGTGACACCTTTGGGGGCATCGAAATTCCCGTTCTCGACTCCCTTCAATCCCCACTTCACCAAAAATGTCCCTGCGGAATTGAATTTCTGGATCCGGTTGTTGCCCGTGTCAGCGACAAAGACATTGCCCGACGAATCCACCGACACTCTATTGGGCGATGAGAAATTCCCGTCTTCTGATCCGGATGTTCCCCACTTCGCTAAAAATGACCCTGTCGAATTGAATTTCTGGATCCGGTTGTTTCCCGTGTCAGCGATGTAGACATTACCCGACGAATCCGCTGCAATACCAGCGGGTGCCATGAATTGCCCGTCTCCGGTTCCATTGGCTCCCCATTTCGTTAAGAAAGTCCCGGAAGAACTGAACTTCTGGATCCGGTTGTTTCCCGTGTCAGCGATGTAGATATTGCCCGACGAATCCGCTGCGACACTGGCAGAAGTGTTAAACTGCCCGTCACCAGTACCATAAGATCCCCACTTCGTTAAGAAAGTCCCGGAAGAACTGAACTTCTGGATCCGGTAGTTGTTCGTGTCAGCGACGTAGATATTGCCCGACGAATCCGCTGCGACACTGGCAGAAATGTTAAACTGCCCGTCTCCTGTCCCCAGTGATCCCCACTTCATTAAAAATATCCCGGTTGGACCGAATTTCTGGATCCGGTTGTTCGAATCATCAGCAACATAGACATATCCCGACGAATCTGCTGCAACACTGGCAGCAGTGTTGAACTGCCCGTCACTGGATGTTGTATATCCCCATTTCGTCAAAAATGTCCCGGAAGAACTGAATTTCTGGATCCGGTTGTTTCCCGTGTCAGCGACGTAGACATTTCCCGACAAATCTGTTGCAATTCCAGCGGGTGCCATGAATTGCCCGTCTCCGGTTCCATTCGTACCCCACTTTGCTAAAAATGGTCCTTGAGAACTGAATTTCTGGATCCGGTTGTTTCCCGTATCAGCGACGTAGATGTTACCCGACGAATCTGTTACGATATCATTGGGAGATAAAAACTCCCCATCCCCACTCCCTCCGGAACCTATTATACCCATAAATTTCCCATCAGAACTGAATTTCTGGATCCGGTTGTTTCCCGTGTCAGTGACGTAGATATTGCCCGATACATCTGCTGCGACACCTGACGGATTGCTGAACTGTCCGTTTCCTGTCCCTAATGATCCCCATTTTGCTAAAAATGTCCCGGTTGAACTAAGTTTCTGGATCCGGTTGTTCATACTATCCGCGATGTAGATGTTTCCTGACAAATCTGCTACGACACCCTTGGGACCATAGAACTGCCCGTCTCCTTGTCCAAATGCTCCATATTTCGCCAAATAGCCCCCGGTAGAATTGAATTTCAGGATCTGGTGCGGGTCTGCCTGATTGACCTCTTCATTGTGTAACATACCAGCCAATTCAATTTCACCATCGGACACAAAGACATTATTTGATGGATCTACTGCAATACCCCACGGATCTTCGAAATAATCGCCGCCGTTTCCAGCCCACATTGTTAAAAATGCCCCGCTTGAATTAAATTTCTGGATCCGGACATTTCCAGAATCCGTGACATAGACATTACCCGATGAATCCACTGCGA
>JAQTSH010000019.1:0-4452 GCA_028711405.1 Methanoregula sp. | reverse complement strand
GGATCTTCGAAATAATCGCCGCCGTTTCCAGCCCACATTGTTAAAAATGCCCCGCTTGAATTAAATTTCTGGATCCGGACATTTCCAGAATCCGTGACATAGACATTACCCGATGAATCCACTGCGACATCACGGGGCATATTAAACCACCCAGGACCTCCTGCAGCAGAGCCCCATTTGGTTACAAATACATATGATTCACTGCCGGACGACCACAGACCGTGAGATTCAGTTATATCAGGAGATGTGCCATTGACAGGGTTAATAGGATCTCCCGGATCACCATGGGTGCGTGGAGCCGGGATCCCATAAGTACCAGATACCACTTCAGCCGGTATCTCGTTTACGGAATAAGTCGGGGAATTGAGATTCTGGTCCTGCGCGTTTGGCAGGATTGAACCTTCATGAACTACACCGTCTTGCATTGGGTTTATCGTCTCTCTTGATGATCCATCAAACTGTGCAGAAACCCCTGCTGCCAAACTGATCATGCAGAGAAAAGCCAATGTTAACAATACAATTTGTTTTTGTGAACCGTATTTTTGCATAAGATACAACTCCGTTATCTCAAATAATTCAGGTAATATTTCGAAATCAAATACACGGGATAATAAAGATAGCATATCTTTATAATAAGATATAGTTTTGCATCTGTCATCAGTTAACCCCGAATTCCGTTGTTTAACCTCTTTTTTGTTCACAAGGGAGTCCAAAGATTGATTCGTGTCACATCGTGACAATCCTCACCAACCCTTTATCTCGGTCAGGTGTCAATCCAGCAACGGTACCCCGCAGGATTTACTCGCCACAACCGTGAAACGTCGGCTCTACAAAACTGAAATCCACTGAATTGATACATAGTTTTTCCTTAATCGAGGGAACTGTACAGGCTGGGTCATAACCTCATGAACGCAATAAAATAACCGCAAATTGCGGATATTTCCATCCTGGGTTTATAAGCAACCGCCTTATTTTCCAGTTGTGACCCAGCATGAGTATATTATTTACCTGTATTATCATTCGAAAAAAAAGAGTTATTTCTTGACGACAAGGTTTGCAAGTTCGGTCGGAACAGTCCCATATCCCTCCGCAGGTACAATTGGAGTTTGCCCGTCATCCAAAAGTACAGTCTGCCCTGGATTGCCCAGCACCAGTTGCACAAACGCAATGCCATCACCGGGCTGGGTCGCCATTGCCGGCACAGTAATTCCGTACACGATTTGAGTTCCAACCTCAGTTCCCGAGGTTCGTTTCACTTGCACGGTCCTGTATACGTCATTCTGGGATGCCAGGGACAGATCGATCTTGGTGGGCAGGTCAATAAATGAGAGATTGTTCTGTCGGGCGATACTCCAGTACTCGAAGGCATAATCAACGGTACCTGATTTGAGGCGTGGTATCAGATCAGAACGATTCACTGCGATGACCGGTTTTTTTGTGACTGGAACGATTTTTGTCACATCGATGGTAGTAATCCCATTCGAGTGCTGTGCCGTGATCCCGGTTTCAGACCCTATAAGGCTCTCGAAAATTTCCGGATTATTCGAATCCCGTTCTGCAAGTGCGATGGACATGAGGGACCGGTAGCCCGTCGGATCATCGTCCGGGTTACTGATTGCGTAACTGACTTCCGGTCGTGCAAGAACAGAATACCAGTTGGTTCTGTTGATCTCCATGGCGTATCTGCTCTTATCTGTGTAACAGATAACGACACTATTCTTTGCAAAGTTTGCATACCAGCTTGCGTTCCCCGGAATCAGGTATTTCCGGATGAGGTCAGAATCGGACACTACAATGACGGATGGCTTCATGTTCTGTTTGTTCACATGGTCAATAATATTCCCGCTGGCTTGGGGAATTGCGATGACATCTACATCCGGGTGGGTGGTCATGTACATCTTCTGGAGCGTATTGAAGGGTTTAAAGAGGCTCCCTGCATAGAAAACAACCAGGGGTCGGATTGCCGTAGCGGGTGTTGTGAAGTCAGCCGTCACACCCTTGGGGGCACCGGTTGACATCGGTGTGAAGAGGGATCTGCCATATGTGTCCCTGCCATAATTCCCAATGGCAGTCATCGTCTCCGGGGCAATCAGGAAGTTTACAAAGTTGTTAGCTGCCTTGATCTTCTGTAGATCCGGATTGGCGGGGTAGACGGTCATCACACTGACAATATTGAGCAGGCTTGGTCCCCGGGTAACAAGAGGTGTCAGTTGGAGCCTTCCCTGGTTGGCAAGATAAGTTCTTTCATCAGTCAGAGTATACGCACCCTTCTCGTTCGCCATCAGGAGGGTATCTTCCATCCCTTTTTTTGCCTCGATATACCAGTTCCCGCTTTTCTGTATATCAATGGGGTAATTGTACTGATTGTTTACCCAGATCTTTTGTTCAGTTTCGTGAGTAGCAGCGCCATCCCCTCGGGAGACAAAAACGATACCGGGTGTATTGTTCATGCCAAGTGCACGGATTTTTCGGAACGCTATCTCTGGAGTCAGGTTCCGGATATGGGCAGGATCATTTGCCGGACCAACGATCTGGTAGTAATTGTACGCGATTGTGCGCCGGTTTATTCCATTTCCACCCTCAAGGAACAATAATTCCTGCGAATGGCTGTTTACGAGGAGAATATCAGCTTTTCCCTGCTTTGCCAGGGTAAAAGCATGTAATGTATCTTGAGGGATGATGAGGATCTGGGCGTTATTGGTCTTTTCATAGTTCTTTTGAATCATCTCCGGGAGCCCGGTATCATACAGGCTGGTCGTTGTCACGATCGTGAGATTCTGTCTCTCTCCGTTGACGGTAGCCGTGGTTGGCTTTACCGGACTCGAAGTACATCCTGCAGAAAATAAAAGCACAATCACCACCAGTATGGGGATTGCACCAAAAGCTAATTGTGTCCGAGGGGTCAGTGCCATGTTTGAGGATGTTACGAGAAAGGTAAAGAACATTTTCATGCCCAGGAGGAAAACGACCACGCGTTTCGGTCACTTCGCAGTTTTTGGTACACAGTGGAATGGTCATTTCATCAGGTACCGGGGTTACTTATCCCAAAATCACCTGCGATCAGATACTAGATCATAACCGCGCGCATGAGCGTTTACCGGGGGATGTAAGTCGATGCGAGTCAGGGAATGTGAAAAATCCTGGCAAAACCGGTAAGCCTTGCAAATTCAGGGGGTACCACATGAAGTCGGCTTTCCGACTTTCATGATAAAACGCCCTTTTGAGTCGGTAACGGTACGCACATACGATATAAAAATCACAAATAAATTTCCCGATTGCCCACGACAAACAGAACCGAAATCAATTGGGAGCATGGTTTTTTTGTGCCGTATTAAAAAACCATGACAGAAAGATTATATCCAAAGTCGGTGACGCTTCAGGTATGAGACAGGGACATATCGTGTTGGGAACCAGTATGATTCTTTTCATACTTCTCTGTGCCTGTACTGTATCAGCAGCTCCGGCGAATGCAGGAACTGATGTGAACAGTCAGGTTTCAGGAAACGATTCAGTCACCGGGGAATGGAAAGGCAGCACATCAACACGGGACTATCAGCACATCGAATATTCAATTGACTGTTATCCTGGAGGGGACGTCGAAGTGGATATTGACCGGTATATGGGACAGGGTCGTGATCAGGATATGACGTACTTTGGGACCTGGACGAAGGCGGCAGAAACCGGCACATTCAGGATCAGTACCGCGCATGGCAGCAGTTACACGCTGACACTCACCACACCGACCCAGGCGACACTGACAACCCCGGATGGCGGTAGTGTGAAGATGTACCTGACCGAGAGGTACTATGAGCGATCAACGTATTATCCGACACCTACATATGCTCCGCAAACCCGCACCGCACCGCCTCCTGACTACCGCCACTATGATGATGATTACTATGAAGACAGGTACGATCGTGACTGGGATGACCGGTACGATTACGATGACTATTACGATTGGGATTGACACCTGCTCATTCTATTTT
The DNA here is from genome assembly GCA_028711405.1 of Methanoregula sp. Taxonomy (GTDB): domain Archaea; phylum Halobacteriota; class Methanomicrobia; order Methanomicrobiales; family Methanospirillaceae; genus Methanoregula. Next base: position 466 of record JAQTSH010000019.1, on the reverse strand, counting down.
GCAGGATACTAAAAAGTCAACCTTTGCCCTCTTTTTCGTATGGCTTGGAGTACGGTCAGGACATTTTTCCCGGTATCCCTAATGCTGGTCACCACATTAGTTACGCAGGCTTTTTGAGGACAAACGGATGGTGGCGTACTGAAACGGGATTATGGTTGATCCGCCGGGTTTTAGATGAGCGAATACAATCGTTTCTCCTGATATGGATTTCTCTTATCCATGGATTCTTTTGAAAATGGCTACCGCCGTTTTCATGCTATATGTTTGTGCCATCATCAGCTCATCGGCGGTTCCTGTGGCATACTCGCCCTGAACACTGTTCGGGTCTCCTGATAAAACCTCGATGTTTATAAAAAAATACTATCAACCCATTATAGGATCACGACCGATACGATTTGAATAACTGAATTCAGAGAACTTCATTCCAAGTATGGAGTTTTTTAATTACTAGAACAAAGCTTATCTG
>JAQTSH010000244.1 GCA_028711405.1 Methanoregula sp. | reverse complement strand
CAGCGTTGACCGCATACAGGTTGTTGTCCATGCTCCCGATATAGACAACTCCATTCACGACAGCCGGTGATGACACCACCGCATCTCCAGTAACAAAGCGCCACAGTTCTTTTCCGGTCACGGCATCAAAAGCATACGTGTTGTTGTCGCCACCTCCGATATATACAACACCATTGACAACCACCGGAGATGAAGCCACGCCTTTTGTTGATGTGAACTTCCACAAGACCGTGTTCGCCGGCACATTCCCGCTGGTCCCGAAATCACCGGATCGCGCCGGGTCGGAAAGGAACATCATGTCGGCAGCAGCCGGCAAAATGGCAAGTGCGAAGAAAAGAACAAGAGCGATACTCGCTGTGCGATACAGCCTGATATGGTTCCACACAATAGGGTTCATGGTCATCTGCCCCGGAATCTACAGGCGTACATTCCCGGATGAGATGATAAATATTGTGCAGGTTCACAGGATCGCGTCCTGCCCGTTCAGGACTGTTTACCCACCGGGCCTGTGCCGGTGCGCCAGACGGGGATCGACCACCCGGAAAAAATGTCCGGTCACCGCCGGATCAGAGACTTTGTGTCATAAGGAGCATCTCGGCGGTTTCTATCGTAACCGTTCTTTTTTTCTGGTATTCCTGCCTATGCTCTGGAAGGAATACCTATGACCGGGAAAAGAGTGCTCATCGGTTGTGCTGTTCTTCTGCTTCTGGCTGCGATTCTGTCCATCTGCCTTTTTGCACTGGCGCCAGCAAAAACGTCAGGATCGCTTGATCCTACATTCAACCCACCGCAGGGTTATGTCATGTCCACGGATGCAGAAGATTTCAAAGACCGGGGCATCGAGGTTGCGATCCAGCCGGACGGGAAGATCGTAACCCTCGGGTATGCCAACAACAGTCATAACGACGACCTGGTACTCTCCCGGTTTACCGCAGAGGGAAAGACTGATGCAGCGTTCGGCAGCGGGGGCTTCGTCCGCTACGATGGGGGAGACAATGACAAGGGACTGGGTCTCACCATCCAGGCTGACGGCAAGATCCTTGCAACGGGTTTTACCACGCACCTGGGCAACCGGGATCTGCTGCTGCTCCGGTATGAGAGCAACGGAAGCCTTGACAGGTCGTTTGGGAATAACGGCGTCGTTACCTTTGATTCACCGGGCTCTTCGACTGACATCGGTTTTGCGGTTACCTGCGAAGCGGATGGTGGCATTATGGTTGCCGGGGAAGTCTCCAACAAGACCCACCAGGACGTCCTTGTGCTGCACTACACTCCGGCGGGTATCCTCGATATACGGTTTGGAAAAGAGGGTGTCTTTACGTACGGGAAGACCGGACTGGACCGGGGCTTCGATGCCACGATCCAGAAGGATGAGAAGATCGTGGTGACGGGATCAACGGTGACGAACCGCACGGACGATGCCCTGCTCCTCCGTATTAACCCGGACGGCACCCTGGACCAGACGTTTGGACAGGATGGGACGGTGACATATAGTTCGGAAGGGGATAGGTCCGATTACGGGAATTATGTCGCACTCCAGGCTGACGGTAAGATCGTTGTCAGTGGGGCAACGACAATTGATGGTGCCTATGAACTCCTTGTGTTGCGCTACAACCCGGACGGATCACCGGATTTTACCTTTGGCGACACCGGGGTTATCCACTATGGGGATATCGGTGGAAACGATGATTACGGGTACGCGCACGTCATCCAGCGTGACGGAAAGATCGTGATTGTGGGATATACGGGCGAGAGTACGAGCGATGAGGTTCTCGTCGTGCGGTTTAACCCGTCAGGAGAGCCGGACCCCAGTTTCGGCACGGGGGGTCGGGTGATGTGGAACGGACCGGGAAACAACCGGGATTATGGGCAGGGTATCGCATTGCAGCCGGACGGGAAGATCGTTGTCACGGGCTTTTCCCACCATAATGCAAGTGAAGACCTGCTGGTGATGCGGCTGTTGCCGTGACGCACTCCCGCAACAGTCGTGAAGGCGCTTTTTTGAGATTCACCATCTGAAAAACCCGGGACTCAAATGAGTGTTGATGATTATCCCGCTCTCCTCGCCGAACGCCGGCGACTCATGGCGCAGAAAATTAAAACATATTTTAAAAGTTTTGAGAAGAATTGACCACCGAGATCTGCTGGATATCACAAAATCTATTCCAACATCTTTAACGGCATTGAACGCAACAATATTCTTTAATGGACGTCCCTGAAGTGATAAAAAAACTGATTGAGCAGTTTGATATTCTTCGCAATTCCTATATCACTTCCCGCGAGACCTACAACGAGACAAAACTACGGCAGGATTACCTCGATCATTTTTTTATTGCGCTGGGCTGGGATGTCTACAATAAGCAGGGGTGGTCTGAACAGGCAAGGGAAGTAAGTGTAGAACAGACCATCAAGATCTCCGGAACGACCGATTTTATAGATTACAGTTTTAAAATCGGGAGAGACCTGATATTTATTGCGGAGGCAAAAGCTCCGAAAGTCAGGATCAAGGATAATGCAAAAGCTGCCTACCAGGTGAGAAGATACGCGTGGAATGCCAAACTTGCGCTTTGCATTCTTACCAATTTTGACGAATTCGCAATCTACGATTGTACAAAAAAGCCATCCGCGTCTGATTCTGCCGGAATCGCCCGGATCGATTATTTTACCTTTAAGGAACTTCCTGTAAAATGGGATGAGATAGCAAAGACGTTCTCAAAAGAAGCGGTCTTCAATGGTTCATTCGAAACATTTGCAAAAACGACGAAAGGGAAGAAGGGGACAGCCACCGTTGATGAGGCGTTCTTAAAAGAGATCGAGGATTGGAGAGAATCTCTTGCAAAGAATATCTCGTTGCGGAACCGGGATCCTCCGCTGACTGTTGACGAGCTGAACTTTTCAGTCCAGGTGATTATCGACCGGATCATTTTTTTGCAGAACTGCGAGGATCGCGGTCTTGAACGGTATGGCACATTGCGGGAGATCCTGAATTCGGATACTACCTATGCGCAGTTATGTTCGCTGTTCAGAAAGGCGGATGCGAAATACAATTCGGGTCTGTTTTATTTCGAGAAAGAATTCGAACGGGAAGAACCGGACACAATCACACCCTCCTTGAAGATTGATGATAAAGTCTTAAAAGAGATCATCCGTGACCTGAGTGAGGGGGCGTATGAATTTTCTGTCATCCCCCCGGCAATTTTGGGGCAGGTCTACGAACAATTCCTCGGAAAAGTGATACGGCTCACGGATAGCCACCAGGCAAAAGTTGAGTATAAGCCAGAGGTCAAAAAGGCGGGCGGTGTCTTTTACACACCGGTTTATATCGTGGAATACATCGTGAAACATACGGTCGGGGAACTGGTGAGGGACAAGACACCCCGCGACGTTGCGAAACTTCGAATTCTTGATCCGGCGTGCGGCTCCGGTTCGTTTCTTATCGGAGCGTATCAGTGCCTTCTCGACTGGCATCTTGAATGGTATATCCGGAACCTTGCACCGTTATTCAACCAGGATGTTGCGTTTACCGATCCAAAAGTTCAGGTCCTGTTACCCGAGCCTTTACCGAAGAAGAAGAAATTACTGAATATTGCCGAGCCTCCGATTTACCGGACGGGATACAGCAACGGGATTAAATTCTCGGAC
>JAQTSH010000243.1 GCA_028711405.1 Methanoregula sp. | reverse complement strand
GCATACGCCTTCGAGAACCCGTTGACCGTGATCGTCCGTTCCGCCATATCGCCAATCGCCGCGAGCGAGATATGCTCCTTCCCGTACACCAGTTTCTCGTAGATCTCGTCCGACATCGCGTAGAGATCGTAATCGGTGCAGAGGTCGGCAACAAGGTTCATCGACTGCCGGTCAAACACTGCTCCGGAGGGGTTCGAAGGCGAGTTCACGACGATCATCTTCGTCCGTGCATTCACTTTCGCCAGGATCGAATCGTCCAGCTGGAACGTCTTATTGTTCAGCGGATGCTTCACCACTTTGCCGCCGGCGATCTGCACGCAGGGTTCATATGACACCCAGGCGGGTGTGAGGAGGAGCACCTCGTCCCCCGGATTAAGGACTGCCTCCATCCCCTCGTAGATCGCATCCTTCGCACCGCAGGCAACGATTACCTGCGATGGGGTGCAGGGGAAATGGTTCTCGAGGGTGATCTTGCTCGCGATCGCTGCGAGCAGTTCCGGGATACCGTTACTCGGCGCATAATGCGTCTCGCCCCGGTTCAGCGCGGCGATGCAGGCGTCCCGGATATGCGGGGGGGTATCAAAGTCCGGCTCGCCGATCGAGAGGCTGATCACATCGATTCCCGCCCGCTGCATCTGCTTAGCCTTGTCGGCAATCGCAATGGTCGCGGACGGTGCAACTGCTGCGATCTTCTCGGAGAGCTGCCTCATTTCAATCGCTGGACAAGCTTGACGGCAGACTCAACCGCCCGCCGGGCATAATCGATCCGCTCGTTCGCCTCAAGCCGGGTCATACCGGGTCCCGATATGCCCAGCGTCACGGGCTTCCCGAACTCAAGCGACAGATCAATGATCTTTCTCGCAGCGTGCTGCACGACAATGTCATCATGGTTCGTCGCACCTTCGATCACGCAGCCAATGGTCACGACCGCGTCCACTTTTCCTGCGGAGAGCATCTTCTTGATCGCAAGCGGCATGTCGTACGCGCCCGGCACATAGATGCAGTCCGTCACTTCAGCCCCAAGAAAAGCGGCATGTTCCCGTCCCTCGATCTCCATCATATAGGTGATGTCACGGTTGAACTCCGCGACAACAAAGCCCAGTTTTATCGGCGTCTTGTCACACATACTTGATCATCTCTTATGAATCGATCCTGATATAGTTGTACGCTTTTGCCCACCCGGCTACCGCCGTGCGGGACCGGCATCGCCAAAGCCCTGCCTCTGCCCGGTACCGGCATCTTTTACCAGTTCCTGCGGGTAGAGCACCAGTTTCACCGCGTTCACCGCGTGCTCGCGGGTGCGCTGTTCCGCCAGCCATGCGAGTTCCCGGTCGTCTGCTGCCTCATCCTCATGCACGAACACCTCGATGATATGCGTGTTCGTCATGAGCTGGCAGGAGATGAGCCCCTGCGAAGCTTCGTGGGCGCAGAGCCGGTCCTTCTCTTTTCCGCCCGGCATCCCCAGCGCGATCACGATGTCGCACTGCCGCTCTTCGATCAGCTTCTTGCAGGCAACCGGCAGATCCTTGATCCCCGGCACCGTCACCCGCTCGATCGCCACGCTCGCGTGCTTCTTTAACTCGGCGATGGCGATCGCTCCCATGTTCACGCGTGAAAAGGTGGTATCGGCAACGCCCACCTTCATCCCAGCACCTCTGCCGCTGCCTGCACGCCGTCGCCTTTCACGGCATAGCCCAGTTTCTTTAAGGCATACTGGGTAGCGGCGAGCGTGGCGAGGATCTCCGGCGCACTGACCGCACCCATGCTCCCGATCCGGAAGATCTTCCCTTTCAGGTGATCCTGCCCACCGGCGATGATGATCCCCAGTTTCTTGACCGCCGCACGCATCTCGTCATCCTTGATGCCTTCGGGATACGAGAACGCCGTCACGGTGGTCGAGTACTCGTGCTTCGCGTCAAGGTGCGGGAACAATGAAAGCCCCCACGCGTTTGCTGCTGCCCGCATCGCGCGTGCCATCTTCTGGTGCCGGGCGATCCGGTTGGCGATGCCTTCCTCCTCAACGATAAGACAGGCTTCTTGCAGCGCAAGAAAGAGCGGGACTGCCGGCGTGTAGGGAGTCTCCATCGGTTTTCCCGCAGCACTCTTCCGGTAGGCGGCAAGGTCAAGGTAGTAGGGCGGGTTCTTTACGAGCCGGTCCCAGGCACGGGGACTCACCGAGATGGCGGCAAGTCCAGCCGGCGCCGCGAGGCACTTCTGGGACCCGACAATCGCGACATCGACGTCCCATTTGTCCGCCTCCACGAGGTCGCCGCCGATGGAGGTGATGCCGTCCATCACAAAGAGCGCGTCGTACTTCCGCGCAAGACGCCCGACCTCCTGCGCCGGGTTTTTGATCCCGGCAGATGTCTCGTTGTGGACGAGCGTGACGATCCCGGCACCGGCTTCGAGCTGCGTTTCCAGCGCGGCAAGGTCAAGCGGGGTGCCCCACGGAGACCCGATCTCATGCGCCTTTCCGTAGCGCTGGCTGATCTTGAACAGCCGCTCGCCGAACTTGCCGTTGACGAGGCAGGCGATCTCCTTGTCCCGCCCGAAGTTCGCGACCGCTGCTTCCATACCGGCAGTCCCGGACCCGCTGATCACGAAGAGGTCGTTATTCGTTCCAAAGACGGTCTTTAACACCCGCACGCAGTCGGCATACACGGCACCGAACTCCGCGCTGCGGTGGTTGATCGCCTGACGCATCATTGCATACCTGACCCGTTCCGGCATCGGGACGGGACCTGGCAGCATCAGGAGTGGTTCTTTTTCCATGTGGATCTTCCCATAGTATATTTATATAGACGGGATATAAGTTTGGATGGAACGATGGCAGACGTATCAGTTATCTCTGGATCTGCATCCGATGCAGCCATAACGAACAAAGTAACAAAAGTGCTCGATGAATACCACGTGACACATGATGACCAGATCATCTCCGCCCACCGTGATCCCGACCGGCTCGACGCATACATCAAGGGGAGTGACGCGAAGGTCTTTATCGCCGTCGCCGGGCTCTCCGCTGCACTGCCCGGCGTGATCGCGTCGAAAACCGCAAAACCCGTGATCGGTGTGCCGGTGAGCGGGACATTGAACGGTCTTGACTCCCTGCTCGCCATCGCCCAGATGCCCAAAGGAGTACCCGTCGCTTGTGTCGGGGTCGATAATGGCGAGAACGCAGCGCATCTTGCGATACGGATCTTAAAACTACTCCCACAGTAGCCGGATTTTTACCGGCACGTAAAAAGTGGAGATTATTTCCCCACATGCTTTAATCCGGCGATCCGCTTCTCCACAAGATCCATCTGCAGCTTCAGGTGCTGGCGATGGACTTCAAGTGCCTGGATCTCCTCTTCTACCGACATCATCCCGCCGCAGCCACACCCACAGTGGCTCATACAGCCGGTATGACTTCCCATGTCATGTCCCATCATCATCGTTCTTCACCTCCTTTACCAGTTTTACCAAATTACAATCTTTTGGAAAGTATTAATACTACAAAGTTTATAGCAATAAAGTAACTATGGCACAGGAGAGTAACGCAGCCTGTATGTGCCCGCTCAAGGGAGTGATCGATACCATCTCCAAGAAGTGGGCACTCCTGATCATCCACATACTGGGGAACCGCCCCCGGCTCCGGTTCGGAGA
>JAQTSH010000242.1 GCA_028711405.1 Methanoregula sp. | reverse complement strand
TCCATCGAGGACGCGCTTGCCGACTTTAAGAAGGAAAAGATTGACGCGCTTGTTGTTGTTCCCCTCTTTCTGGCGAGGGGTGTACACATCGAAAAAGATATTCCCGGCGTCATCGGTCTCCCTGAAGGCGTGAAGAGAGGTACGTTTGTCCTGAACGGAAAGACAATCCCCCTCGTCTATGCCGATCCTATCGGGAGTGACCCACTACTTGCCGATCTGATGGTAAAGAACGCCAAAAAGGCGCTTCTGACAATCTGATTTTTTTTATGCACATTCTCGTCCTGGATACAATTCATGGCGGCACGGTGATTGGTGAAGCCTTTGCTTCAGCCGGGCATACCGTGGATTGTGTGGACGTGTACCGGAACACCACGCCGGAAGCCGCGCAGAACGCCGCAAAGCGTACCTATAATCTCGTTATCGCCCCGGTTCACCTGGATCCGGACCACCCGCTTCTCCGGCAGGCATGCGCCCCGGTCATCACGCACCATGAGGCGGTACGGCAACTGCTGGACAGAGATATACCCGTTCCGATGATCGAGATCACGGGCACGCGGGGAAAGACGACCACCGCGCACGCGCTCGCGCATCTTATGATTGGACCGGGCGTCCTCCATACATCCACCGGTACGTATGAGTACCCGGAACGAAGACTGCTCTGGAAAAAGAGCATCACCCCTGCATCGGTTCTTGCCGCTGCCTGGTACGCCCGGCTCATGAACGGGTGGCTCATCGCTGAGGAATCCCTTGGGGTCACCGGTGCCGGGTGTTGTGCGATCATCACGTCACCGGAGGATTACCGCTGCGCAGCGGGAAAACGATCCGCGCTCGCACATAAAATTCAATCTGCGCAGAAGAGTCCGCACCTGCTCCTTGCACCGGGCATCCCGGTCGATGCGCGTGCCGGTGTCATCCACCTTGAGGATGTCGCGTCCTGCACCGGGCAGGAATGCCGGATCACGTACAAGGGGGCAGAACACCGGTTCTCAAACCCGCTGCTCGAACTAACGGCATACAAGACCCCGCTCGCGCTTGCCGCAACCACTGCTGTCCTTCTGGGCATCCCCCCCACACGGCTGGAAACATTCCGCGCCCTTGACGGTCGGCTCCACGTTCAGCACGAAGCCGGGCTTGTCATTGTCGACAATGCAAACAGTGGAACAAATGCCACCACTACGATCGAGGCGGCACGATATGCCCGTGCATGCGCGGGTATGCAGGCACTCACGCTCGTCATCGGCACGGTCGAAGGGGATGGAGCAGTCTGTGAAGGTTTCCCTCCCGACCAGATCTCCCACGCGATCCATAGCGTACAACCCGAACAGGTCATCTGGGTGGGCAAAAATTCCCGGCATGCAAACAGCTCTATTGGGTACAACGTATGGGACACCGGATTGATCTGCACAACGCTCGCTCACGCACGCCAGTGCGCGATTGATCGCACAAAGAAAGGTTCTATTGTCCTCGCAGTCAAGACTTGGAGGTAAGATATGCCGATAAAATTCATGCACCCGCGTCCGAGTTCGATCGTCGCCGCACTCTACACCGCACGGGACTTAAAGGTGGATGTCGCCGTCCTCCATGGACCCTCAGGCTGTTCGTTCAAGCACGCCCGGCTTCTCGAAGAGGACGGGATGCGCGTGCTCACGACGTCTCTTGCCGATAATGAGTTCATCTTCGGCGGGCAGAAACCGCTCGAGGACGTGCTCCGGTACGCGGAAGAACATTTCTCCCCGCAGCGGATCGCGGTCGTAGGCACCTGTGTCTCGATGATCATCGGTGAGGATCTCCAGTCCGCAGTTGAAGGCGCAGAAATTTCAACTCCCACCATTTCCGTTGATATCCATGCCGGTTACCCGGAGAATATCGCAGGAGTACTCGCGACGCTGGAAGCTGCCGAGGGAGCAGGTTGGATTTCTGCGGAGGAACTTGCCCGCCAGCACATCCTGATGGAGAAAGCAAACGAGGTCGAACGGTTGCGAGGCGCTGCCTCGCAGGCATATATCGAGCCTTCGCGGGGAGACTTAAAACATATCGTGGCTGAACGCCTGCTGAAACTGGCACGAAGCGGGGCAAAAGGTGTTGCGATCTTAAACGCGAAGAAAGAGACCGCGTATATGTTCGCCGATGAACTTGTGGCACTGCACGATGCCTGCCCGGATGCCGATATCACCTACCTTGCAAACCTTGACGAGCGGGGACTCCCGAAAGTCCGGGCTGACGCAGCGCGGATCAAAGACCAGATGGAAGCGGCGGGTGTCCGCATGGAACTGGTCGGGGCGCTGGATGAGTATGGCGCAAACGGCGATGCCCTGGGCGCACGGATCCGGGATATTGCGCCATCGTTTGCGCTGATTGCCGGTGTGCCGCATGCGATCCCCCCGGAGTACACGAACGGGATCGAGTGCTTCTCCATCACCAACGGACCACGGCAGGTGGAACCGCTCCGGGCGATCGGACACCAGCACGTGATGGTGGAGGTCGATCTCCATCCAAAGACGCTCGGGGTGACACAGATCGTCGGGAGCGAGTTTGGTGCCGTGCTGCGGAGTCTTGTATGAGATCTCTTGTTGTCACGGGCGACCGTTCGGGCAGCGGGAAGACGAGCATCACGCTTGCACTTGCCGCGCTCCTCTCACATGATCAGACTGTCCAGACCTTCAAGGTGGGGATGGATTATATCGACCCCTCCTATCTTGCCGCAGTCTCAGGACGCCCGTGCAGGAACCTTGATAGCTACACGATGAGCCCGGCGCAGGTGAACGATATCTTTGCGTTCGGTTGCCGTGGAGCAGATATCGCACTTGTTGAAGGGGTCCGGGGGTTGTACGAAGGCGCTGAAGCCCTTTCCGATACCGGGAGCACCGCTGCGATCGCGAAAGCGCTGGCACTTCCGGTGGTGCTTGTCGTTTCAGCGCAGAGTATCACCCGCAGCGCGGCGGCGATCGTCAAAGGGTTCCAGGCATTTGATCCGGATTGCCGGATTGCCGGTGTGATCCTCAACAATGTGAAAGGGGGCACCCATAAGGCGAAAGCGGTGACTGCCATCGAGCACTACTGTCATGTTCCGGTGATCGGCGCGATCCCCCGTATGGAGGAGATGCATCTTGCCATGCGTCATCTTGGGCTTGTGCCCTATCGGGAAGGTTCGGGAAGGGGCGATTTTGATCGCCGGATCGAGACGATCACGGATCTCATCGGGAAATACGTGGATCGTGACCGGTTTTGTGAACTGATGCGGCATCTGCCGGCACCTTCCCCCTCGGGGACGCTCTTTGATTCCGATCTCAACCCGGATGTACGGATCGGTGTTGCGCTTGATGAAGCGTTCAACTTTTATTACGCGGATCTGTTCGACATCCTGCATACGCTGGGTGCAGAGGTCATTCCATTCAGCCCGGTGCATGACCGGCTCCCGGCAGCGGATGGGTATATCTTTGGCGGGGGGTATCCGGAACTTTTTGTGACGGAACTCGAAGCAAACGAGCGGATGCGCGATGCCGTGCGTGAAATCTCCCGGAACGGTACACCCATCTATGCGGAGTGCGGGGGGCTCATGTATCTCACGGACCGCATGGTACTCGCGAAGGGTTGGCAGGGAGCGGAAGCGGAGGGGTCGTACGCGATGTGTGGTGTGTTTTCTGGCGAGACCCGGATGCCTGCCCGCCG
>JAQTSH010000018.1 GCA_028711405.1 Methanoregula sp. | reverse complement strand
ACCGGAGATAAACTCGAATGAGGAATATGATTTCGGAACCGGCATCCCATCTTCGATAAATCCCCGATTATGCACCACTATTGCTTCGTGCATCTGTTCTTTTAGTTCCTCCCGGTTCTTTCCGGTTACGATACAACCGGGGAGATCTGGAGAATATGCCGAATAATTTTTCCCCGCTTTTTCGATTACAACGGGAAACCTGTGCAAGGTATTGACTCCTTCACGTTACCCGTTTTAAGAATTCTTCCTTGTCGATATCTGCATGCTTGAGAATTGAGAGCAATGTACCTGTGGCAATCTCAGGATGGTTGGGAACTGTGACGAGTCTCCGTGTCTCTGGATGCAGAAGATGAATATGGCTGCCGGTCTGCCGTACCAATTTGAAACCAAAAGTTGCGAGGATTTTTATTATTTCAAGAGCTGACAGTTGAGGAATTTTTGACAAGATTATCCACTTCAATGTCTAGGTAGGTCAGCTTGTGGTCCTGGGGCGTCAGTTCGATTAAAATCTGGTAATGCTCCTCAAGTCCTTTCTTAAGGTTTTGCACAGCTTCCTCCTCGGACAAGCCCTGATCGGCAACATTCGTGAGGAGATCGACAGCCACGAAATATTTTCCTTCCCTGTGGACTTCAATGAGGGTTTTCATAATCAGGTACACTCTTTTTAGATTTTATGATGATAATAGTATGTGAACCATTGGTATGAGCGCCCCTCTCCCCTTTGGCGATCGCACGTGTCGAGCCCCGTCTCCCGCCTGATTCCCCAGTGTGAGTCATCCCCAGACGAACGGAACGTTAGAACGGTTTTCCGGGAGTATACGAGAATCACAGATCAGCTTTTCGTTTATTTGAAGTTTTATCGGCTGATACAACAATACAGGGATATTTTAAGAAGGAAAAAAGCTAAAAGGACTCAGCTAAAGCGTAGCAAGGTGATTGTATGCCAACGAGTAAGAAACAGATGGTGAAACTGAACCAAGTAAAGAAAGCCAAGGCAGAAGAACTCTCAAAGGAGGCTGCTGCGGGTAGCCAAAACGCCAAGAAGAAGCTCAAGAAGCTTGAGAAAAAGCTCAAGTGAGCCTCCGGGAAGCTGTCTCGCTCATTTTTTTTATGGATTTTCACGGCTTTCGCTAAGTAGTTTGGTAGTGGCATCCTTACACGAAATTACTTCTACTCGATAGTAAGCACCACACACGAACATTGGAGTTCATTTATTCCTTCATACTTTAGGGAGAAGTGCTCATATTTTACTCCTGCCAGGGATATCGCATATCCCTGGCTCATGTGGATACCCCGCCATGAACACTTTTAACCTATGTGGTAGGATATTCGCGTTTTTCGCTTTGTTTATTGGCTCTTTACTTATAGGTGTGAAATCTCTACTGCGTGACATCCGTCTGCCGTACCAGATCTGTGGTATCGCATAACCTGTGATAAACCGCGTAATTTTTGGATGAGTCGCCAGCCATATTTCCCTACAAGCGCGTTAAAAGACGTATCTGCCAAGGATCATTTTGTTATTATCGTCCTTGTCAGGAAATTTTTAAGGTAAGAGTACAGAAACTCGTTCAGACGTACTTCAGGAGATAATGACGTATAGACTGAATCGGCGTGTCAGTGGTTTTCAAGATGAATTCTATGCCATGTTCTGAAGAGCCCACATTGAATTTTAAAAAAAATATTTCAAAAACGTCGTTTGAGACCCCTCGTGAGAACTCGAAACCCCCAACCCCAAATACCAGCCCACTAAAATAATAGTGATGCTCCTCTTCCTAGACACCGAAACCACCGGTCTCCCCAAATACTACGCAATAAACGATAGCGAAAAATGGCCCCGTATTGTCCAGCTGGCATGGTCGCTCTACGACCGCGAGGGGAACCGTGAAAGCCAGAACAGTTTCATCATCTATCCAACGGATTTCACCATCCCCCCGGACTCGGCAAGAATTCACGGGATCACGACCGAGCGGGCAAAATCTGAAGGAGTGTCATTGCACAAAGTGCTCCCGCTATTCAATGCCGATGTAGAGAAGGCGAACACCATCATTGCGCATAATGCCGATTTCGATCTGCCGATCATAAAAACAGAATTCCTGCGGTGCAGGATGGCGACAAATCTCGCGGAAAAACAAAAATTCTGCACCATGAAAGCACCCGGCATCGTCTCGTATTGCAAAATTCCCAATTCTTCCGGTACGAAAAACAAATGGCCAAAACTGACCGAATTGCATCTGCACTTATTCGAGGCAGAATTTTCCGGCTGCCATGATGCCAGCGCTGATGTGGAAGCGTGTGCAAAATGTTATTTTGAATTACGCAGGAGAGGAGTGATCGAATAAGAGGATCATACGGTGAGAGACGGGGTCTTTTTTGTCAGTTTCGTTTTAATCACGGTCGTTTCCTGGCACTGCATGAAAACAATTTCACTTCCTTACGACCGCGGTCTCAGGACAAACCTCCGCAAACTTACAACTCAGACACTCACGTTGCGAAGGAGTCGCCGGGAAATCCCCGTACTCATAACTCGCGTTCATCGTTACAAATTCCCGGGGGATCATCTCCTGCACTTCGCATACCTGCTCTTCAAAGAATCGATAGGGCTTTGTTGCACCGGTTTTTAAGAACACGAGTTCGGTGCTGATCTCATCGGCACTCAGTTTGTAATACTGCTTTGCCCAGAGCACATATGCCGCCATCTGGAGTTCTGTCTCGTACTCGTCATCGTCCCTGCCGGTCTTCCAGTCGGTGAGGACGAGCGTGTCGTCCGGCATTCTCCCGACAAAATCCACCTTGACGGTTACGCCGACATCGCCAATACTGAAATGATCGAACTCCTCGTGCCGCAGGCATGCCCGGCTCCGGTAGTCCTGCCACTTCCCGAAAAAGGTCTGGAGGCACGTCTTTCCGTTCTCATCAAGGGCAGCATAAAATGAACCGGGGATCTTCTCACCGTTATGGTATTCGGTGAATGTCTCGCCGCCGATATTTTTGTAGAGCGATACTTTTTTCGAGAACGCATTCATTGCCTCGACCAGATCCATTGGCTTGTTCTCGCAATGGAGTTGGATCTGTTTGTCGATGATATCGTGGATGAGCTGACCCTGGACGACAAATTTGGAGGTGAAGTTCTTGAGCCACCGGATCTTTTCGGGATTTACAACTGGTGTGGATTTGACGTACGGGGCGATGTATTCAAAATAATATTGGCGCTGGCACCGGTTCCAGACCCGGTGTTTTGTGAAAGACCAGGAATTTATCTGGAAGAAAAAGTTGTCTAACTCCACCATATGTTTTAGTTGTGGACTGGCATGAAATATTTACCTGCTATGGATTTCTCTCATCCATGAGTTCTTGTGGCGTAACCGCCATGAATACTCTTCTTGTTTATCTCTTATCGATCAAAATCGTCGATTGTTCGCCTTCTGTTTACGGGGATCCTAAGTCTGGAGAAGAACCAAATAAATCAAAAGACATGCTTCTTATCCCGGATAGCGATTGCTGGAATGAATGTTCTGCAGGATGTCGACATAAAATTTTAAACGTCACGGTGGGTTTTCCCTACTTTTGGGGGGGATACAAAATCCCCTCTAAAATCATGTCAAATCCTTAATGTATTGACGATTCCTAATACTGTATATTAGTAGATGATACCCCGCTTTGCACTCAGCAATGCGCTGGAATGTATTCTGGGTATCCCAAAGGTTCATGATGTCCGGATATCTCTCGTCGTTCACAAGCCCTGAAGGTGAAAATGAGTTTATCGCTGCCTATGATGTTGTTCTGAAACGCTGGCCCGTGCCGTATGAGGAACTTGATATTCCCACCCGCTTTGGGACCACTCATCTCATCGCAAGCGGCTCACCGTCGTTACCGTCGCTCCCCCTGCTGCATGCTACCGGCACCAGTTCCACGATGTGGTTCCCGAACATCGGTCCGTCACTACCGGTCCGCATGGCAACGGCGATTAGAGGGCACCCGGTACAATCGGGGAAAATCCAACCTGAATTGTTTCCGCGAAAAGATGTCTTTGAATCAGGAATTATATCCTCAAATTAATAAATTCAGATGTCACACAATTCGTAGGATCTCTGCAACTTGAATTACCGTCAAAACTTGTGGAACGATACAAATGACAACTTTAAAAAATGCAATAATCGCAATTTCTCTTCTGTTGGTAACAATGATATTGACCCCGACCATCTGTGCTCAGGATGTTCCTCAAGCAAATCCCTCATCAGCATCAGATAAGCCTGTCATCTGGACGCCATCAGATATCGCCGTAGATACCGGAGGTAACGTCTATGTCACAGACAACTGGGCCGACCGCGTATGGAAATATTCTCCATCGGGTGACGAAATAACCCATTGGGGTTCAAAAGGATCCGGCGAAGGACAGTTTAGCGTTCCGGCGCATATTGCCATTGATAACAAGGGTTTTGTCTATATTACAGATATTCATAACAACCGAATTCAGAAATTTACTTCTGAGGGTATGTATATCTCGCACTGGAATTTTCTTCCGCGAGGTCTGATTGAATGCTCCCCGATAGACACTTCTCCCCGGAAATGCTGGGGGGAAGCGCATTCATTCGGGGGAATCACAACAGGTGCTGATGGAAACCTGTACATTGTTGACGGTTCCAACAACAGCATCCACAAGACAACTCCTGACGGGAAATACCTGGCAAAATGGGGATCCGAAGGAACCGGAAAAGGACAGTTCAGCAATCCCACTGACATCGCTTTTGACAGGGAAGGAAATTTTTTTGTTGCCGATACTGCAAACAACCGAGTCCAGAAATTTTCAGCCGATGGCACATTTCTGACCACATGGGGATCAAAGGGGCCTGCCAACGGACAATTCTTCAGTCCCGGCGGAATTAGCGTTGACCGGAAGGGTTTTGTGTATGTTGTCGATTCCACCCTCAATTGTGTGCAGAAGTTCACGGGTTCCGGAATATTTGTTACCAGATGGGGTAAGAAAGGAACAAAAGACGGGGAATTTAATCTTGCCTCTGATGTAGCGGTTGATGATAACGATAACGTCTATGTAACGGATTTCAGCAACAACCGCATCCAGAAATTCACTGCGAACGGGTTATTTCTGATGAAATGGGTTGGAGCCCCACCTCCACCGGATCCAAACCCGACCCCCCGGGTATGCGGTTACCTCGATGATGAAATGTGGATGAATGTTACAGAATATCTCGTACATGTTAATGAAGAACTGCTTTGGGGATTATCAGATGAACAAATCAGACAGCATTCTGAAAAAGTCCAGAATACTCTTGATAAGAAGTACGTGACCAGTAAGAACTGGATCCATATCTGTAGTTTTTCCCAGTTAAGCGATAATCTCCGGGACACGGGCGTGATCACTGAAGAACAACATCTTTCTCTCCTATATTACGAGCAAAAACAGAGAAGGTATGGGATAGCTTACATGGAAGTTCCCGGTTTTAAGGCTCCCGAAACCCCTCATTTTGTGATCAATGGCCAGGTATCTGATGCTGAAGGCCGACCGATCCCTGATGCAATGGTGAAGTTTGAATCGAATCTGGTTATTGAAAAAACCCCGCGAGCGAGCTTGGTTACTGAGGACACCCCGCTGTCATCATCAACCCGTTCCGGGACAGATGGAACGTATCATATTAATGTTGCGTGGGGAAATAGGCAAAACGCCAGTGTAACAAAAGAGGGATATGTCAAAACTAATCAGTACGGGATCGATCTGACTAATGATAGTAATACCATTGACTTCCAGCTCATCCGACAACCTGCGTCAACTTCCGGCTTTACGTTTACGGGGGGAATTATTGCGGTTCTTTTTGGGGGTTTGGGTCTTTTTTACAATCAACGAAACCGGTAAAAACCGGCCAGCCTCCGGGCTTTAGTGGACGGCTGGTGCCTGTGCCCGGAGATTTCCCTATCTGACCCGGCACGAAAGAGCAGGGGTACCCCCGTCTGGTGATCTCATGAGTTAAGCCCCGTGCGAAGATCTCCGGTCGAGAGGGGGATTAGTCAATGTGCCAGACCATATTTGTAAATGCTATCGGATATATATCAGAAAAAGTGTTCATGGCGGGTTTGCCACAGGAACCCATGGATAAAAGATATCCATAGCAGGAATAATACCGAATTGGCAGAATAATGATGAACCTTTGGAAATATTTGAGGCCGCAGAAATGGCTTATCGTTGTGGCGCTCATTTTAGCGGGCATCAGTGAGCTGCTGAACCTCGTAGATCCGATTATATTTGGAACGATCATCGACGATTATGCCTTAAATCCAAATTACATTCCGGAAAATGCATTGGTCGCGGGGGTGCTTTTCTGGCTGGGAGTAGCCATCGCGATCGCGTTTTTCGCCCGTCTTGCAAAAACATTCCAGGATTATTTCGCACGACTGGCAGTAGAGATGTTCGGGATGCAGATATACAACGACGGACTGGAGCAGACGCTCCGCCTTTCGTATGACGAGTTCGAGGACCAGCGGAGCGGCGAGACGTTATCAATATTGCAAAAAGTACGGTCAGACACCCAGACATTCATCAATGCATTCATCAATGTCCTCTTCTCCGCTTTTGTCGGAATTGGTTTTCTTGTTGCGTATTCCATCACAAAGAACTGGCTCTTGGTACCTGTTTTTTTGATTGGTATCCTCGTTCTGGGATCACTCACCTGGTTGCTCTCCAAAAAGATCAAGACGACGCAGAGAGAGATCAACCGCGAAACGAATGAGATCTCAGGGGTGATAACTGAATCCCTCCGGAACATCGAACTCGTGAAAAGTCTTGGTCTCACCTTCCCTGAGATATGGAGATTACGGGAACGAAATTTAAAGATCTTCAACCTGGAGATGACGAAAGTAAGACGGATCCGTATGCTGACGTTTTTCCAGGGAACCACCTTAAGCATCCTGAAGCAGTCGATACTGTTCATCCTCCTCTGGTTAATCTTCCACAAGGTCCTTACAACGGGGGAACTGGTCTCGATGCAGTTTATCACGGCTATCATCTTCGGACCTTTGCAGGACTTTGGCACCGTGATCGTGAGTTACCGCGAGGCTGAAGTTTCTGTGAGTAATTTCGATCAGCTGATGCAGAAGCCGATTGAAGAAAGACCGGAAAACCCGATCGAGCTCGAAGAGCTTAACGATATCCGTTTTGAGGAGGTTGTCTTTCGTCACAAGACTGCCAGTTATAACGCCATCGATGGAATTTCTTTTCACGTGAAGACAGGAGAGACGATCGCGTTTGTCGGTCCTTCCGGTGCAGGTAAGTCAACGCTTATGAAACTCCTGGCGGGGTTATACCGTCCGCTTAGCGGGGAGATCTATTTCAATGGCCAATCCTCAACACTTATCAGGTATAATCCGTTACGCAGGCAGATCGGTCTGGTAACACAGGACTCCCAGTTGTTCTCGGGCACAATAAAAGAGAACCTCCTGTTCGTGAAGTCGGATGCAACCGACGAGCAGATGATGGATTCACTGCACAAAGCTTCGTGTGATGGGATACTCGCCCGGTCTCCCCTCGGGATTGACACGCTCATCGGGGAGGACGGTATGATGTTATCCGGTGGAGAGAAGCAACGTATCTCCATTGCCAGGGCTTTGTTGCGTCATCCCCGTCTGTTAATCTTTGATGAAGCGACGTCGGCACTCGATTCACTGACTGAAGAGGATATAACGAACACCATCAGGAATATTTCCACGACGAAGGACCAGATCTCTCTTTTGATAGCTCATCGTCTGTCTACCATACTACACGCAGATGTGATCTATGTAATGGAGGCGGGAAAGATCATTGAGACCGGTTCTCATCAAGGTCTTCTGGATCAAAAGGGTTTGTATTATGCAATGTGGCGCCAGCAGATTGGTGAACGCAGAAACCCCACATCCTGATGGCAGACCGACCCCCGTAGTGCGATCTTCTGAGTTGAGCCCACTCATTACTTTGCCTGAGCTAAACCCCCCCGTGCGATCATCTTAAGTCGGAACTCCACCACGGGCACACGGAGAGTTCCGGTCTCCATAACCACTCGCCAGCGCCTTGGTGGGGTTCATAGCCGGAGAAACCGGTTTATCGGGATAGACTTGCCGAGTCCCGATAAACAGATAAGGACAATCGTTGTGCCGGATGGAAGGAACAGTTGGAGATGGTCGATCCCTGAGCCGCTGATAGCACGGAGGTGAATAACCGGAATGTCGGAGGAGACCGGAATAATTCTGTTACTGATCGAGATAGGATCATCCACGAGATCGGATGTGTTGATCACGATCACCGGGCGGGCACCGGACACTGCAACGATGCGTCCAGACACTTTGTGTGAATATCCCCAAATCCTGTGACGCTCATGCTGTTTGGTCACTTCGCCCGGCAACGCCGGAACCAGAAAGAACACAATTCTTTCTCGAGCTTGCCAACTTCCCTGTCAATCCCCAAAACCGTTCCCTGCTAAAAAACCAGCGTAAAAAGTCTGTACCGGTTTTAAAAAAATGATGATCCCTACACTCGCTTCCCACCCAGCAGAACAAGCGCGCCACAGATCCCGATTGCGGAAATAATCGTAGCAAACGCAGCAGGGGATTTTGTCGGCTGGGGTGCGGGGGCTGTCGGGTTTGGCTGTTGACCGGATGAGAGCGTACCAGATACCTGCGCGTAGGTACCAGCGATCACGTTCACCGGTGAAGACCAGTCCTGGTACCCGGTTATCTTCAGGATGATCGTGTGGCTCCCCTGCGGAATATTCACAAGAGTCATGGGTGTGATGCCCCGGAACGTATTGTCAAGATAGATCTCAGCTCCGGCGGGAGACGACCCGACATTGATCTGTCCGGTTGTATCGGGCGACGGACCCGGCGTCGCCGGCACCAGGTTCGCATGAATATCATAGATGATCCCTGACTGGACTACGGCAGTCTCTGTATATGTCTGGTAATCCGGCAAGGAAATGCTGACCGTATACGAACCCGGCGTCAGCTGGGTCACGTAGAGGGCAGAGGACGAGGACGTGGTACCTTTGTAATTATTGTTCACATAGACCGCGGCTCCCGACGGATCCGACTGGATCTGGAGATCGCCATAACCGGATGACTGAGCATAGGGTGTCATTCCAGGTGCAAGCGACGTGGTCTGCCCGTCACTGATGCTGAACGTCGTCGTGTAATCAGAATATCCGGCTTTTTTCAATTGAAGCGTATGGGAGCCGGCGGAGAGCGGGAAGGACATGTCCCCGTTTCCGTAATAGGTGCCATCAACGGTGACATCAGCGCCGGAGGGATTGATCTTCAGCCAGCCAACGGATGAGACGGGCACCAGCTGGGCATATTCCGCTGTCGTCGAAACGTCACTGCCGGTGCCCATATAGTCACTCCAGGTCTGGTACCCGGGCATCGATACCGTGACCGTATGCCAGGTATATGCACCGACCGAGAACGTCTCCGGAGTCGTGTCACAGTTCCAGCCGTCAAGACATACTGTCGCCCCGGACGGACTGGATGTGACATCGATATACGCAGCACCCAATACCGGGGCACATGCTGCAAAGATGCTGATCAGCAGGATACATGCCACCAGCAGGATCCTGTTACCTTGAACAATTCGAACCATGAGACAGCATCTCATTTATCAATATAATAATATTTCCAAACCGTTCATTGTGTGAAATTCCTGATACACCCGGTACATAGAATGGTGAAATGGAAATGGACAGACCAATTACCCCGGAAAAAACCGGTGAGATCTTCTGTCACATGCATGATGGTGAAAATCGCGAATCAGGCAGGGTCGCAACGAGAAAATACGGCAGTTGCTTATACACCCCAGACGAAAATATCCGCAATTTGAAGTTATTTTATTGCATTCATGGGGTTATGACCCAGCCTGGAATGCCCGTTTCACCAGGACCTCCACATCGCAGGGCAACTGCCATTATTGCCAGGCTGAATCATTCCCTTGCCCCCATCCGGAAAATGACAGGTACCAATCTCAGGCAGCCGAAACCACCATCTCTTATTTATTTGGTGACAGTTTATTTTTACATAGTGTAGGGATCGACGTTGAATGCGCGAAAACAACCGGTAATTGATTGTCGGGCATGTGTCAATAAAACGGTGAATATATGAAATGGGCTGCATTTTTTTGTGTGGCACTCGCTCTTACATGTCTTGTCATCCTGCCGGTATCGGGTGAAGTGCCACTCCCCACGGCCATCGTCGCGTCTTATGAAATTAAACCTCCAATCCTGAACCCGGAAGGATTAGGAACAATCACCGTGGGAATAAGTGAAGTTGGAGGATACTCAATCACAGAGAGCATGGGGGATTCACCAGCTTCATCCGTATTCCCGGTGTTACCCGTAGCCGCAGATAGTGACACTAATACCTCTTTTGAGTGGAAGTGGGATGAGCCGGTATATCTTGAACGGATCGAACTTGAAGGGAACGGTCTATTGGTCCTGAGCCCGGATTTCAATCGTATCGGGAAGATGGGAGCAGACATGTATCCCCTCTTATCATTTACATTCACCGTTCGTGCCCCCCGGGCAAGCGGTATATACTACCCGGAAGTCTGGATCACCACAAACGGGGGGAGCAGCCGTTACCCGATACCGGTCAATGTCAATACAGCAATCGGCATTGAGAGCCTGGCACTCCTCACCATGAACAAAACAGTTCCCACAACCGTGTACCCGGGCGATGAGATCCCGGTCAGGATAACCATCCGGAATATTGGAAAAACCCTTGCTGACAAGACCACCCTGAAGATCGAGAATGACAGCACAAGGATTGTGCCACAAACGACCGACCTGTATTACCTTGGCGCAATTAATCCCGGCGAACAAAAAGACATAAACCTCGTGTTGCTCTCGGACAAAGATGTCGATCCCGGGCTGACGCACGTACTGACTACGCTTCAGTATTCCCAGATCGACGGCAAAGAAGAGACTGAAACAGCATCGATCGACGTGATGATGCAAGGCAGGGCAGAACCGGGATTTGCATCGGTCGATACGAGCCCACGGTACGTGACCGCATACAAACCATTCGATATTTCCATCCAGATCGATAATACCGGTACCGGTACGGCAAAACAGGTTACCGCAGCTGTTGACCTGCCCATGACCGGTACCCGGCAGTCATATATCGGCAGGATAGATGCGGGCGATGAGGGTCTGGCAGTTTTCATGCTGGACGGGGGTCCTGCCGGGAGCTATGCATACAACGTGAGTGTCACGTATGTTGACGATACCGGGACTCACACGGAGATCCGCCAGATGACCCTCCGTGTTTCCAAGGATGACACGTTCTGGCTGGTAATCCCTCTCCTGCTGATCATCATCGTGGTCTGTATTCTCGTGTACCGGTATTGGTACGTAAGGCATGGGAGAGACAAACAACTATTTTCCTGGGGAAGAGGGAAATGAATACTGCCCTGTCCCCTCCAGGATACAGTATGGCAGACACTGGCAACCCCATGAGCTGGGTTGCGTTACTTCTCATGAGCTTCATACTCATGGGTCTTATCATCCTGCCGGTATCGGGTAAAGACTGGGACCAGGCACCTGAAGTCACGGGTTATTGGGTAAATCCCCCAAACCTGGCACCGGAAAGTCTTGGTACGATCAACATCAGCATCCAACTAACCGGGACAACCTCCTTTAGCGAAAAAGTATCTACCGGAGACAAGGGAAGTAGTTACCTTTCGCGGGACTGGAGTCAAAATCTGTATATCGAACGGGTCGAACTTGAAGGCAATGGTCTTCTGGTATTGAGCCCGGATTTTGACCGTGTCGGAATATTAGGACCAGACGGAATCCTGACACTCTCTTATACTATCCAGGCGCCCAAAGAAAGCGGTATATACTACCCGGAAATCCGGATCATATCGAGCGGGACAAGTGTCCGTTACCCGATACCGGTCAATGTCAACACTGCGATTAATATTAAAAAGCAGGCGATGATCATCATGAGTAATTCGTTGCCTGAGACCGTGAACCCGGGAGACGAGATCCCGGTCACAATCACTCTTGAGAATGTCGGTGAGTCTCCTGCCAACATGGCGACGATTGTCGTATTAAATGCCAGTTCTGTGATCATGCCAAAGACGACCAGCACGTACTACTTCGGGCTGATCAAACCGGGCGAACAGAAATCCGTAAATGTCGTGCTGCTCTCGAACAGGAATGCCAATCCCGGTCTCGTCCAGGTGCCGGTAACCCTCCAGTACACACAGGTTGACGGGACAGTCCAGACCAGCAGGGTTCCCATTGACATGGTCATGAAGGGGAGAGGAGAGATTGGCATTATCTCGGTCGATACTAATCCACAGAGGATTATCGACAACCAGCCGTTTGATATCACGATCCGGATCGGGAATACCGGTACCGGAAAAGTGAAACAGGTTTTCGCGACCCTCGACATGCCAATAAGCGGTACCAAACACTCATACATTGGCAAGATAGACCCCGGTGAAGATGGTACAGCAACATTTCTTATGGACGGAGGGCATGCCGGGAGTTACCTGTACAACGCGAGTGTCACCTATATTGACGACACGGGGACTCACACGGAGTCCCGCCAGATGACCCTCCGCGTAACCCAGGCATACCTGTCCTGGATCGGTATCCCGATCCTGCTAGTCATCATCATGCTCTGTCTTTTCGTCTACCACTATTGGTACAAGCGACCCGGAAGCGACCAACGGATATTTTCATGGGGGAGATTGAGATGAACACTGCCTTGTTACCGGCAGGACACAGCATAACAGGTGCCCGGCACGGGAGTGCTCGTCTGCTCGTCTTAATGCTTCTTGTGGTCATCACTTTTTCTGGTCTTGTGATCATGCCGGTATCAGGTGAAGACTGGGACCAGGCACCCATGGTCGTTAAATATTCGATAAAACCCCCGAACCTGGCGCCGGATAGTCTTGCCATCATCAACATCAGCATCCAGCAAACCGGGAAAACCACGGTATCCGAACATTCTGCCAGGGGGATTGGAGGATACATTGACTGGAAATGGACTCAAAACCTGTATATCGAACGGGTGATTCTTGAGGGCAATGGTCTGGAAGTACTGAGCCCGGATTTCGATCATATCGGGGATCTGGGACCGACAAAAACCCTGTGCCTCTATTTCACTATCCGTGCCCCCAATAAAAGCGGAATATTCTACCCGGAAATCCGGATCGAATCAAATAAAAAGAATACCCGTTACCCGTTTCCGGTCAATGTCAATACCGCGGTCAACATTAAAAAACAGGCAGTTATCGTTATGAATACCTCGTTACCTGAGGACGTGAACCCGGGAGACGAGATCCCGATCACGGTTACGCTGGGCAATGCCGGGGAAACCCTTGCTGATGCCGTGACCCTTGTAATAGCAAATGCCAGTTCTGCGATTGCGCCGAAAATGACCCGCACGCACTACCTGGGACTGATCAATCCCGGCGAACAGAAATCCGTCAGTCTCGTGCTGCTCTCGGACAGGAATGCCAAGCCCGGGCTCATACCGGTCCCGGTGACGCTCTGGTATACTCAGATTGACGGGGCAGTCCAGAGCCGGAACTCCTTTATTGACCTGATCATGAAGGGAACAGGGGAGATCGGCATTATGTCAGTCGATACCAACCCGAACAGGATCATCGAAAACCAGCCATTTGATATCACGATCCGGATCGGAAATACCGGTACCGGTACAGCAAAACAGGTTGCAGCAACGATCGACCTGCCGGTAAGCGGAATGCAACAAACATATATCGGGAAGATCGAGCCAGGGGACGATGCATCTGCGATATTTTTAATGGACGGGGGACCTGTTGGCAGTTACCTCGCGAATGCGACCATTACATTCGTGGACGATGTGGGTGTCCATACCGAGACCCGCGAGTTCTCTCTCCGGATCATCCATGATGATTCTTCCACATGGACCATGATCATTGTCGGTCTGCTTGTCATTATTGCCGGCAGTCTTGTTTACATGTACTGGTACCAGCCATGGAAAACTGATGAAGGAGTCCTCCCATGGGTAAAAAAGAGGTAACCGTAGCCTTGTTTTTGGCATGGCGTACTCTTGTACGGGGGAAACGGTCGGAGATCCTTGCCTGCGTGCTTATCACCAGCCTTATCTTTACGAGTATGATCTTCTTCCCTGCTTTGGTCAACGGGATCGGGCAGGATCTTACCCAGCAGGTCGTGGATTACCAGACATCCGATATCCTGGTCGAGCCGAAACAGGGAAACCAGTATATCTACAAACTCCCGTCAACCCTTGACCTGATCAACCGGATTCCCGGTGTCCTGCGGGCAAGCCCGCATTATGAGATGGGTGCAACGCTCATATTCAGGGGAAGGTTCGTCAACACCATGGTCCATGCAATAAAACCACGGGACGAGAAGGCTGTTTCGCCGTTGTATACCACGATGGTTGCCGGAAATTACCTTGGTGACTCCGATACCGGCAACGTGATCATCGGGAGCCAGGCAGCCGGTTCACGTGATCTCTATGAACCCCAGGGATATGGCTCCTCACTTGGTGGGGTGCGGGTCGGGGATTCGGTTGTCATCGATTACGCAAATAATTTCCGTAAGGAATACCAGGTCAAGGGGATCTACACCACAGGGAATACCGACGTGGACAGCAGGGTCTATATCTCTTGGGCTGAAATGGAGAAGGTCACCGGCAAGACCCTTGATTATGCCCCTTACATCATGGTCAGGATCAAGGACGACTACTCCGATCAGGCTGTCATTAACCAGATTCTCCAGTACGGGATCACTACCAGGGTCAGGACAGCTGCCGATGTGATCGCACAGGAACAGCCCGGGGTGTTTATGGGTTATCCGGCGATAGGATCGGTCTTTTTTGTGGTGAGCCTGGTGATTGCAGCGCTTGTTTTCTTTATCTTCGTGAGAAAAAAGACCGCAGGTGACCGCCGGCAGGTCGGGATCCGTAAGGCACTGGGGATGGATACGCCGGTCATCATACACTCTTACGGGTTCCAGGCGGTTCTTCTCTCTGCCGCAGGGATCCTCCTGGGGTGTGTCATTACCGGGCTCGTCATGGTCTGCATCTCATTTTTTTCCCTGGTGACATCCGGCTCCTCAACATTTTTCTCTGTGACCCCGGCAGACCTGGCGTTCAACGGGAGTATCCTGTTTCTTGTGTCCGTGCTTGCCGGGTATATTCCCGCAGTCCTGGTTTCACGGGAGAACATAGAATGTACTGGCAGGATGGTGTGATGCAATGATCGTTGCAAAAGACCTGCATAAAGTGTACACCCGGGCGGGAGATACTCATATAAAA
>JAQTSH010000241.1 GCA_028711405.1 Methanoregula sp. | reverse complement strand
ATCCCCGGTCGACCGTGGGCACGACCACCGAGATCTACGATTACCTCCGGCTCCTCTTCGCCCGGATCGGTGTCCCCTACTGCCCGGAGCACAACATCCCCATCACGTCCCAGACGCCGGACCGGATTGCCGACCAGGTCGCGGCGGAACACCCCGGCATGGTCACGATCCTCGCCCCCATCGTCCGGCAGAAGAAGGGCACGTACCAGCAGCTCCTCCGGGACCTGAACAAGGAGGGGTATGCCCGTGTGCGGGTGAATAAGACGATCATCCGCACCGATGAAGAGATCGCGCTCGACCGGTACAAGAAACAGGACATTGAGATCGTGATCGACCGGCTCGATACCGCCGACCGTTCGCGCCTCGCAGAAGCGATCGAGCACGGGTTGAAACGATCCGAAGGGCTCATCCTTGTCGTGGATGAGAAGGAACAGGAGACCACCTACTCCTCGATCCTCGCGTGCCCGGTCTGCGGGCTTGCCTTTGAGGAACTCCAGCCCCGTATGTTCTCGTTCAACAGTCCTTTTGGCGCCTGCGAGGTCTGTCACGGGCTCGGCGTGAAGATGGAGTTCGACCCGGACCTCATCATTCCGGACCGGAGCCGGTGCATCGCCGACGGTGCCGTGGCACCGTACCGGAACCCGATGGACGGTTTCCGGGGGCAGTACCTCGCGACCGTGGCAAAACATTTCGGGTTTGACGTGCTCACACCCATCGCGGACCTGACCGAACGGCAGTACAACGCGCTCATGTTCGGCTCCACGGAACGGATGCATTTCTCGATGAGCATGAAGAATGGTGACGCCCAGTGGTCGCACAACGGGGAATGGGAGGGACTGCTGCCGCAGACTTCCCGGCTCTATGCCCAGACGCAGTCCGACTGGCGCAAGCGGGAGCTTGAAGGCTACATGCGGGTCTCGGACTGCCCCGCGTGCAACGGGAAACGGTTAAAAGACAAAGTGCTCGCCGTCCGGATCAACGGGAAGTCGATCATCGATGTGACCGATCTTCCGGTGAGCGGGTGCATACAGTTCTTTTTTGGGCTCACACTCACGGAGAAGGAAACGGAGATCGCGCGGCAGATAATTAAGGAGATCCGGAGCCGGCTGGAGTTTCTCGAAAAGGTCGGGCTCGGGTATCTCACGCTCTCGCGGAACGCCGGCACGCTCTCGGGCGGGGAAGCCCAGCGGATCCGACTCGCCACCCAGATCGGTTCCAACCTCATGGGGGTGCTCTATGTGCTGGACGAACCGTCCATCGGGCTGCACCAGCGGGACAACCGGAAACTGATCGAGACCCTGCGGACGCTCCGCGACCTGGGCAATACGCTCATCGTCGTCGAGCACGATGAGGACATGATCCGGAGTGCCGACCAGGTGATCGATATGGGTCCGGGTGCCGGGCTCCACGGCGGGGAACTGGTGGCGCAGGGCACACCGGAGGAGATCGAGCAGAACACCCGGTCGCTGACCGGGCAGTATCTTGCGGGCACAAAACGGATCGAGATACCGCAGCACCGGCGGACAAGCGACCGGTTCATCACGGTGAAAGGCTGCCGCGAGAATAACCTAAAAGGGATTGATGCACAGATCCCGATCGGGCTTTTCACGGTGATCACGGGCGTCTCCGGCAGCGGAAAGTCCACGCTCATCTACGAGACGCTCTACAAGGGCATGATGCAGAAACTGCATGGTTCACGGGAGATGCCGGGGGCGCATGACGGGATCACGTTCGATGCTGAGATCGACAAGGTGATCGTGATCGACCAGAGCCCGATCGGCAAGACCCCGCGCTCGAACCCTGCCACGTACACGAAGGTCTTTGACGAGTGCCGGACGATCTTTGCCGAGACAAAAGAGGCAAAGATGCGGGGCTACAAGCCCGGTCGGTTCTCGTTCAACTTAAAAGGCGGGCGGTGTGAAGCCTGTGAAGGGGACGGGTTGATCCGGATCGAGATGAACTTTTTGCCCGACGTGTATATCGAGTGCGAGGAGTGCAAGGGAAAGCGGTACAACCGCGAGACGCTCGAAGTGAAGTTCAAGGACAGGTCGATTGCAGATGTGCTGGACATGACCGTGGAGGAGGCGCTCGCGCTCTTTACGAATATCCCCTCCATCCGGGTGAAGCTCGAGACCCTCTCCCGCGTCGGGCTCGATTATATCAAACTGGGGCAGAGTTCCACGACCCTCTCCGGGGGGGAAGCCCAGCGGATCAAGCTGACGCGCGAACTTGCGAAGCGGGCGACGGGTAAGACCCTGTACCTGCTCGATGAACCGACGACCGGGCTCCATTTCGATGACACAAAAAAACTGATCAAGGTGCTCGATGACCTGGTGGCAAAAGGGAACACGGTGGTGGTGATCGAGCACAACCTTGACGTGATCAAGTCGGCGGATCACATCATCGACATCGGTCCCGATGGCGGGGATGCAGGCGGCAGGATTGTCGCAACCGGGACACCGGAGCAGGTGGCACAGGTCCCGGAGAGTTACACCGGGCAGTTCCTCTCCGCCGTGCTGGCAGGACCGCATTAATTTTTGTCTGCCGGTTCTCCTGCCATGTCATGCCGGAGTCATCCGGTGTCACCGGGGTCAGGGGTGGATAAGGTATTTGAGGAGGTAACAGGTATAGTGAGTGGCATGGATATTCCCGGATTATTAAAACAGGCTCATCATCTCCTGGGTACCGGTCGGTATGATGAGTCGATTGCGTATTTTGACCAGGTCATCGCACTGGACGACAAGAACATCTCAGCGCTTCTCGAGAAAGGCAAAGCCAATTATTATCTCGGGCGGCACGAGGAAGCGATCCTGTGCTATGACCGGGCGATTGCGATCAATCCAAACCTTATCACCCTCTGGTATACCAAAGGGTACACGTTACGAAAAGTGCACCGGTACGAAGACGCGATCCGGTGTTTCGACCGCGCTCTGGCGATCGATCCTGACTACCCGTTTGCGATCAGCAACAAAGGCTATGCCTTGAATGAACTGGGAAAGTATGATGAGGCGATTACCTGTTTTGATACGCTGCTCATGCAGAGCCCGAAGAATGTCCGCGCATTGACGGCAAAGGGTATTGCACTCCGTGAGATGGGGAAGAACGAAGAGGCGATTACGTTCTTTGATCGGGCACTCGACCACAATGCAATCAACGCATTTGTCTGGATCAATAAGGCTGCCGCCCTCCGGAATCTCGGGCGGACACAGGAAGCGGAGGAATGCGAGAAGAAGGGCAGTTTTCCCCGCCGCACGGGAACGGTGTGAAGCACCGGAAGCGAGGGTGGTGCCCCGCGATATTTCCCGTTTTTTCCGTTTGGGATCGCCCAAACGGTCAGCCCATGTGCGTGCGGTGTGGCGCCGGGCATGTAACATTCGTGCGTTTTATCCCGTCCCACGTCGTATGGGCGGTACACAAACATTCTGATCTGTCATGATCGATCCTGCGAGTCTCCCGGAAAACTGCGGCTGCTATCTCTACCGGGACGCTACCGGCACGATCATCTATGTCGGGAAGGCGAAGAACCTGAAGAAACGGGTCGCGAGTTATTTTTCCAAAAAGGATCATGACCCGAAGACCCGGAGCCTTGTCACCCGCATCGCCGCTGTGGACGTGGTCGTTACGGACACCGAGACCGGGGCGTTCCTTCTCGGAAATACTCTCATCAAGAAGCACCAGCCAAAATACA
>JAQTSH010000240.1 GCA_028711405.1 Methanoregula sp. | reverse complement strand
GACAAGGTCGTGGACGTGATGGACACGCGAAAGACGATGGAGACGATCTTCCAGACATTCGGGCAGATCACGACCTTTGTCTCAGCCATCGGCGGGATCTCAATGATTGTTGCCGGGGTATCCATCCTAAACATCATGATGATGTCCGTCACTGAACGGATCAAGGAGATCGGGATCATGCGGAGCATCGGTGCGCAGCGCCGGGAAGTGATGTCGATGTTCATCTACGAGGCGCTGATCCTTGGCATAGTCGGCAGCCTCATCGGTGGATTACTGAGCCTTCTCGGGGGATACGCGGTGAGCAGTCTTTTGCTCCAGACGACCAAATACCTGTTCGTACCGTCAAGCCTCGTGAGCATCGTCTACGGGGTCAGTTTCGGGATCGTCGTCTCCCTTGTCTGCGGGTTCTACCCGGCGTGGCGGGCGGCGAACCTGAACCCAATCGATGCGCTCAGGCATGAATGATCCTTTTTTATTATCCACGATTCACTGCGAATAATGAAAAAATAAAATTTAAATATAAATTTAAATTTCCGGGAAACCAGGCTGGTAAAAAAGAGGGTTTACTTTGAGGGAGCGCGAATATCATTAAGGAGACCTTCGTAACTATCCAATTGGTTCTGCGTGGCACCCAGTATTCTTGAAGTGACAATCATCGAAATTTTGGGATCCAGCTCGATTGCCTTCTGATAGCTCTTCACTGCGTTCTGGTAGGAGTCCATGGACTGCATCTGATCAGTAGCTACCGGCGGCTTATACCCTGGGGAATCTGGTTGTTTTGAAAGGTTCTGCGCAATCGCGTGAAGCTTCTGGGTCTCTTCCATTGACATGAGAAGCAGGGCATCTCCTTTCTTTACCCAGACATTCGCATCTTCGGGATTGTTTCGGAGCGCCGCCTCATAATATCCAAGCGCTCCCGTTAAATCACCCTGCTGCATGAGAACGTCCCCATATTTTACGAGTGCTACGGTATCATTTCCATTTAGAGACAATACCTGGATATATACCTGGTTCGCATCATTGATTCGTCCACTTTTTATAAGCGCTTCTCCTTTCTTTTTCTGGATCGCGATATCACTGGTGTTCATCTGAAGAGCATTATCATAAAACGGAATGGCAAACTCTGACTGGTTTAAAAGACAGAGCGTATCCCCGACCGTAACATGGGCAGTTTTTATCATTCCATTCGCAGTAACCGTTGGTGCAACTGCCGGGACGATGACAAACACTCCAACAGCGAGAACAACGCAAACAATGATGATCCAGTAAAACTTCATTTCGATCAACCGTAAAATCTGTTTCCTTTCTCATGAAATAAATAGTACTGTCAGAGTGTAACGCTATATAACGATAGCACCATATCCTGAAAACATGTGAGAACCCTCCCGAAAATTGTTCTGGTGTGGTATCGTAATCTCAATTACAAGGAAATTGTGCATTTTTATATACTCATATCAAATGAAGAATGATAGCTTTTTATCAGGTTGCCCATTTCTTAAAAAACATCTTTATCCGGCAATGCGGATAGTATGGTGATATGACCCGTATACTAACACCCATTTGTGATCATCCCGACTGGAACGAGCACTGGAAGGAGCAGCTGGCTCGCCATAAATCGACAGCCTACTTTGACGATCCGTCGCATGACTGGGACAAAAAAGAGAACGCAGAGCGGTACAATGCCGGTTCGAAGAGCGAGTTCGACCTACGGGTACAACAGACCATCGCCGGGCTCACGCTCACCCGGGAGTCCCGGGTGCTGGACATCGGCGCAGGTCCGGGCACGCTCGCTCTCCCGCTTGCCCCCCTTGTCCGGGAGATTACCGCGATAGAACCCGGCACCGGCATGGTGGATCTGCTGACTGAGAACATGACGAAGGAAGGCATCACGAACATCACCTGCATCAAAGAACGTTGGGAAGATATCGAGCCCATTCGCGATCTCCCCGGGCAGTATGATATCGTGATCGCATCGCTCTCGCTTACGATGGAAGATATCCGGGAGGCGCTCGTGAAGATGGATGCGGTCTCACGAGGGTACGTGTACCTGTTCTGGTTCGCCGATCCCCCGTTCTGGGAGCGGATGTATATCGATCTTATGCCCCTCCTGCACGGTCAGACATACAACCCCGGACCGAAGGCGGACTGCCTCTTTAATGTCCTGTACCAAATGGGGATACTGCCAAATGTTGAGATGCTGCCGCTCACAAAGGAGTACCGGTTCCCGACGAAGAAGGAACTGACGGGTTTCTTCCGGAACCGGTTCCGGGCAACGAGTCAGGTGCAACGCCGGGCGCTCGACCAGTACCTTGCGCTATTGATCCGCATGGAGGGGAGGGAATATGTGATCTCCGGTGATTCAACGCTTGCGAAGATCTGGTGGAGGAAAGGGAGGGTATAGAGCCGGGATATCCCTTCGGGTTGGGTGTAAGGATGGGTTACGCCCCCTGCCCCGTGTGTGCCGCGATATACCGGGCTTCCTCTCTTTTCGCTATTCCTTCCCACGTGCTGACCGTCGTATTGTAATGCGCGAACCGGGGATTGTAGACCAGTTCCGTCACCCCATCGTCCAGTCCCGCTACCGTTTTACCGCCGACAAACGACCCGTTCAGGTAGTCGCTTATGGAGGTATAGACGACCCGGTCTACCCGTTTCACTGCTGATGCGAGGACAACGGAGGGTCCGAGAGCTGCCTGGTCTGAGTCTACTCCAATGATATACCGCCCCGGTGCGTTTTTTGCCTCGCGGATCGCACCAGTTCCCGAGAAACCTGCCACAGTATAGATCACATCGGTCCCGTTGCGGTACATCGCCCGTGCGATCTCCGCTGCCCGCACCGGGTCGGAAAATCCGAGCGTTGAATGCTCCCGCACGTATGCCTCTTCGAGAACCACCTGCGGATCAGCTGCACGGGCACCGTCATGGAATCCCTGCCGGAACCCCTCCAGGAGTGAAGACTGCGTGCCGAGGATGATCCCGACGTGCCGGGT
Source organism: Methanoregula sp. (assembly GCA_028711405.1). Classification (GTDB taxonomy): domain Archaea; phylum Halobacteriota; class Methanomicrobia; order Methanomicrobiales; family Methanospirillaceae; genus Methanoregula. Next base: position 698 of record JAQTSH010000240.1, on the reverse strand, counting down.
CTTTGTCGCCGTCGCGGCGAGCACCCCGGCAAGGTAACTCTCACCGTATGAAGTTATTTCATACTGCCGGAGGTTGCGGGTGCCGCTCCCTGCCTGGTCGATGGCGAAAAAACGGATATCCGGATGGCGGTCGGCAAGATTTCGGGTCTGTTCGGTATAGGCATACCCAAGAACGATCACAAGCCCCGGTCGAGCCGGTCGGGCGCCGTCAAGCAACCCGTCCAGTTCTCCGTCATCGAATGCCGCAAACTCCTGCTTGGAGAACGGCATTGCTTCCTGCGCCGAGAACAAGCCCCGGTATGCACTGTCGATGTACGAGAGATCGCCCTTTTCGCCATCGTAGACCATGTAGATTACCGGGAGCGACGGTTCGACCGGGGTCGTGATAAGGACAGCACACAGGAGGAGTGCCACTGCCCCGGCTGCTGCACAGACAACGAGATACTTCCGGTTCATGGTTGCAAAAACTCCCGGACCGGAACGTCGATGTTCCCGAAATTTTCGGAATTTGTCATCCGCACATGGGAACCGGTCACATGCTCGTATGTCGTGATGTAGAGCTCCCGGAACGTGATGTCGGGATGTTCCCGGATCGCCTTGATCGCATTTGCCGTGAACTCATCCGAGAGCCATTGCCGGATGTCCATATCATAGACCGCCCCGAGCGACGGTTCCCCTGATGCCGCCCCGGTAAAGTA
>JAQTSH010000239.1 GCA_028711405.1 Methanoregula sp. | reverse complement strand
TAGCGGGTAGCAGGGTTTTGTCGTATTGATCCGTAACTCCGGAAGCGGTTGCCCGTTGAGCCGGTTGGCGACGATGTACCCGTTGCTGTGCGCAATATCGTCACTTTCGAAGTTGATGGCATATCCGTCGTTGCCGGTGACCTTGATTGAATAACCCTGTTCGGCGATTGAGTCATTGAAGTTGTAGTGCAATGGACCGACATCGGGATTATCATCAACGATTCCAACAAGGAACCAGAGGGGGATGCCAGACCAGTTATTGCCATCCGCATCGGTATAATTTACCATGTGCCCGGAGTTTGAACAGGCAAGGGCACTCTCGAAATAACTCTTCGTGATCGTATCGGAACGGGCACCTTTTAAGGAGAGTGACCAGTCCGGTGCCGGAGGCGTCCCCCCAATCTGTACCTTCATCTTCAGAACTGCCGTCGCATTCGCTGGCGTCACGGGTTTAGGACCATAATAGAAGTTAACCTGGTCCCCGTTTGAAAGACCTTTCAGGTTGAGTCCATCAGTAGCGGGACTGCCGTAGTCGTCAAGGGTTACACCGTTGACCTGGCAGATCCAGGTTTGTCCGGCAGACTTGTTGTAGAGGTAGTTCCCGATGCCATCAAGCATGAGAATACCTTTTGTTGCGAAATTCTTGTCGGTGATGTTTGTGGGAAGTGCTACGGTCTTTGTTGCGTTACTGAGTGCACCGAGGGGTGTGGTCGCGTTGACCTGGTAGGTAGTCCCGGTGTTGTAGGCAGTGATGCTGACCTTGCTATCCGCCGCGAGGTAAACCGTACCGTTAAAGAGGGTGTCAACAACCGGACCCGGTGCCGGGATGTTCACCTTGATCTTCAGGACTGCCGTCGCATTGACGGGCGTAACCGGTTTTGTGCCATAATAGAAGTTGACCTGGTCCCCATTTGCAAGACCTTTCAGGTTGAGTCCGTCGGTGGCGGGACTGCCGTAATCATCAAGGGTCACGCCGTTGACCTGGCAGATCCATGTGCGCCCGGCAGCCTTGTTGTAGAGATAGTTCCCGATACCGTCGACCATGAGGATGCCTTTATCCGCGAACTTCCCGTCGGTGATGTTTGTGGGCAGTGCTACGGTCTTTGTTGCGTTACTGAGTGCACCGAGTGGAGTGGTGGCGTTGATCGTGTAGGAAGTTCCGGTGTTGTAGGCAGTGACGTTCACTTTCTCCATAGAGCCCAGGGATACCGTGCCATCGAACAGGATATCCGGTTGGACCGGGGGGGGTACGGTGCTGTAGACGAAGATTTTGGCAACATATTTCACTGAATCTCCACCGGATGAGGGCCAGATCCCACTGAAGTTGTACCAGTACTGGGTCGCCCAGCAGTCCCGCATATCCGCGTTACCGAAGACATGCCATCCCCACGGGTTTGAGGATGTATCGGCAAACATCACAAGCCGCATACCATCAGAATACGAAGGGACGTAGCCAATATCTGTCCTGTACCACGTGATCACCATCGGACCCTGTCGGGGGTTCGGCGTGTAGATATACTCATAAGGAAATGTCTTTGATAAACCATCACTCGCCTTGAGCGTCACCCGGTCCCCGGGAGATGCACCCCCGACGAGATTACAGAGATCTTTGGTGTCGGTGCCTTTCACCGCACCCCAATCCCGGCTTTCCACGTTCTGCCATTCCCCGTTATCCCAGAGATCGGATTCGTTGAACGTAGGACCCTGGCTGTAGTAATGTGTCACCCCGTCGCCGAGAACCGGCAAATTCGCCTGCATCCAGGTATAACTTACTGTCGTCTGGTTCAGGATAGTCGTGTTGTCGTTTGCATACTTTACAATCTGTATCTCTGTGGTCGCAGCAGAGACTGGCACCATGGCACAGGCTCCTGCAACAAGCAGGACAAGAATAATGAGGATTGCTTTCTGTCTGAAGTGCATTGGATCACCCAAACCGAGCATCGGAGAACATCCGTACTCCGGCACGTTTGATAATCAATGAGTTGATGTCTTATAACATATACATTCTGATTTTGAAAATAGGTTAAGGTTATATGGTTACCACCGGGGTTGTTTTTTGGTATATCACGTGTTATTCCAGCAAAAGGAATCTGCCGCATGCGAAGGATCGACACCAGAAAAATCCCGGAAGTCCGCGCATGTCCAGAAGTATTTGCGCGCTTTATTCCGATATCGATCCGGAGACTTCCCGGTTATCGTCGATATCCGGTACCATCCGGGCACCGATCCTGTTCCCGTTGCCCCTGTATTGGCATCAGGGTGCCGGCAGGTTTCTGTCCGCGCGTTTGAGTGAACGGAATATCCCGGCTATGTAGGATCAAAGGAACCGGCAGACTTCCGCGCGCTTTCATTTGGTGACGGATATCGTATCAGTCTTTGGGAAACCCGTTCAGGTCGACCGTGATGTTCGTGAATGCAAGGGCATTGATCGTCACGTCGGGGAATTTTTTTGTCACATTCCGACCTGTCACGGTGACTGCATGGGCACCTGTCGGCAGGGATTTGAAAAGAGCCGGTGTGACTTCCCCGGTGGAGAGCCCGTCAAACGATACGTCTGCTCCTTCGGGAACACTGTCTACGTACATAAACCCGTTGGGGTATTCCTCCAGGGTGAAATCAACGGAGGTTTCCGGGATGGGCACGGATCGCCGGGGCAGGTTGATCAGCCTCTGCTGGGGCAGGTACCCGGGTTTCCAGACAAGGATCCGGTGGGAACCATCAGAGATATTGCCGAATTTATACGGTGTAAAAAGACCAGTCCTGAACCCATCGATGAACACTTCAGCGCCGTGTGGATCGGAGTCCACCGCGATGCGAAGGTTCTGGGCATCACGGGTCTTGAACTGGAAATAGCGATCCTCATCGAGAGTGATCGGGAGGGGATACGAGATGAATGTGTTATTGTGGTGCAGGGTAATAAATGAATCAAAATATCCGGCTCGTGCCTGTGCTGGTATCGTCATATTGAAGGGATAGCCATTGACCGTAAACGCTGTTCCCCGGTACTGGGACGAATCAACGATCATCTCGTGTAACGGGGTATACCCGATCCCATTGATATCCACAGGTATGACGACCTCCGGGAACACGATGACCTCCTGCTCTTCAAATGCAAATTCAGTTCCTCCTTTTCCGTTGGTTTCACGCAAATCAAGCGCCACCCGGATCGTATGAACTCCCGGTTTCAGTCCCATGATCACTGACGGCGCTGTTCTGCCCGTGTTGACACCGTCAATAAAGATGATCGCGCCACCGGGGCGGGTGTTGACATACAGCCCACCGTACCGGATCCCGTCCGGATCCCGGAGATCGTCGGTCAGGCGTCCCTTGGTCGAATGAACCGGGGCATACATGGAGGTCCGGATCGTGGTGGAATTCCCGGCGGGAATAGTCTTCTCTGCCGGAACGAACCCATCGAGTTCGAACCGGACCGTGTGCCGGGTGCCCGGATCGAGTTCGATCGTGTGGGGTGTGATCTTTCCCAGGTACGCTCCATCGAGGTAGACCAGCGCACCCTCCGGGTCGGTTTCGAGCGTGACCCGGCGCCGGGGGGTGTTGTTGCCCGTCGGCGATAATACTCCGGCACCGGGGGTTTGTGCAGCCTTCGCAGCTCCCGTACTATTCACTTTCAGCGGGGGAGGGGACGTCCCGTTCTCCTGCTGGGTTACCACAAGGATCGCATTCCGGTTCACCAGGTAATC
>JAQTSH010000238.1 GCA_028711405.1 Methanoregula sp. | reverse complement strand
GAGAAGATCATGAAAGAGTACTGTGTCATCCCGATGAGTTTCGGGCAGTCGACAACGGAAGGGGATATCAAGACGTTCCTCTCCCGGAACTACCCGAAACTGAAAGGGTACTTCGCGAAACTCAACGGAAAGACCGAGCTCGGGCTGAAGGTCACCTGGAAGATCGACACGACGATAAAAGAAATCGCCGAGTCCAATGTCAGGATCAAAGCGATGAAGCATCAGTTGGTGGGGAAACCCCTGGAGAAGACCTACCGCCAGCGCCTCACGCTCGGCACGAAAGTTGCAGAAGAGCTGACAAAACGGGAGGAGAAGATCGCCTCGGAGATCTTTGCCCGGCTGGGTGAGATCTCAGCGGATGCGAAGATGAACAAGAACCTCTCGGACGAAATGGTCTTAAACGCTGCCTTTCTCGTCGATAAAACAAAAGAGCGGGACTTTGATACGCTCGTAAACACCCTCGAACAGGAGTATGGCGAGAAACTGCTGATGAAGTATGTCGTTGCACCGCCGTATAATTTCGTGAACGTGCGGATCCGGAGTTGACGTATGGCGCTGATCGTTGATGACCTGCTCAGGCTGCCTCTCGATCTCGGCATGAAGGTGCTCCAGGCAATCGCGGATGATGCGGATGCGATGACGTTAAACACGGAGAAGGCAGTCCGGGAACAGGTGTTAAAGATCCAGATGCAGTTCGAGCGCGGTGAACTGCCGGAAGCGGAATACCGGGTGACGATGAGCCAGCTCCGGAAGCGTCTGGATGAAGTAAAAGGTGTGTAACATGGCAAAACAGGTACAGGAGCAGGTAAAACCGAACCGGTTGAACATGAAGCAGGTGCTGGAGTCCGTAAAAAAAGAGATGATGGACCTCACTTCGCTGCCGTTCAACACCATCGCGGGGGTGGCGCAGGACGAGGAGACGCATGCGACCATCGTGACCATTGAACTTGTCGAACGGCGGGCGATCCCAGATTCCATGGATCTCTTAGGTGTCTATGAGGTCATCACGGACGACGAAGGCAGGGTCAGCACATTCAAACGGATTGGCATGCGAAAACGCGGGGACGTGGTATCGGGCAACGAGTACACGTGAGCCCGGAGTCTGGGGGAAAACCATGGAGAAGCAAAAAAAGAAGACAACCGATGAACCCGTGCTGGATTTCGGCTTGAAGTTCGGCGGGATACTGACCGAACTGGGGAATTTCACGCAGGACATCACCCGTATGGTCGAGGAAGGCAAGACCGAGATGTCAAAGACCGGTGAGATCTCCTTTGACCGGTCAAAAAAGGTCAAAGGTATGTACGGGGTCTCGGTCCGGATGGGCGGCGATGGCATGCCCCGTGTCGACACGTTCGGCAGGCGACCCGAGTCCGATACCCGCGAACCGATCGTGGACATCTTCGATGAAGCCGAACGGGTGCAGGTGATCGTGGAACTGCCCGGCGTCGAGGAGAAGGACATCTCGCTTGAACTAAAGGACAGTCTCCTGACCCTCACTGCCGGGAAAGGGGAACGCAAGTACAAAAAAGAGATCGATCCCGGTGCGGAGATCAAAGGCGAACCCAAAAAGAAGTACAAAAACGGGATCCTTGAGATTATACTCCAGAAGGCGTGAGCACTATGCTGGCTGACACATTATACGGGTTCGATGTCTTCGATGAACCGGACCGGGTGCAGGTGATCGTGGAACTGCCCGGTGTTCGAAAAGAGGATCGCTCGGTTGACATGCGCAGCACCACCCTCGATATCATCGCACGGGCAGGGACCCGGCAGTATCACCGGCACATTGAGCTGGAGATACCGGTCAAGGGTGAGCCGGTCATCTCCGACAAAAACGGGGTCTCCGGGATCCTGCTGGGAATGGTTTAGGATCATGCAGGTGGTTTTTCCGGTGACGCGAACCGGTGTGTACCGTCACATGCGAAGAACAAATGGCACGGGTCTGACAGGAAGAGTCGCCCGGCTGACGGAGAGGTAATGGCAATACAGGCATTACGGGACGATTCTGCGAGTTCCCTTGTGGACGTGATCGAGCGGGTGCTGGACAAAGGCGTCATCATCAACGCCGACATCTGCGTCTCGGTTGCCGGCGTCGAACTCCTTGGTATCAAGATCCGGGCAGCTGTCGCATCCTTTGAGACCGCTGCGAAATACGGACTGGAGTTCCCGTCCGGGACAAACATGAACACTGCGGTCTGGGACCGGGTGAAAGACGATCATGAGCGCTGCCCCCAGTGCGCCAAACAGGTGCCCATCCATGTGCTGCTTGAAGAGAGCTGTCCGTGGTGTGGCTGGACGAGCGCGAAAGCGATGAAGAATGCCCCACAGCCGGGGAAACGGGTCACCAACTGGAGGTGATCTCCGATGGAAGCGACCCGGGAAACGAGAACGACCCTTGTAGATCTCCTTGACCGGGTGCTGGACAAGGGGGCAGTGATTGACGCCGATGTGATCATTTCCGTCGCCGGTGTTCCTCTTCTTGGGCTCAAACTCCGGGCGATGCTCGCGAGTATCGAGACGATGATCGAGTACGGGATGTGGGCGGACTGGGACCGTGCGGTCCGCGCCGCTGCCACCGAAGACGAGAGACGGACGGTTGCGCTCGGGCACGCGCTGTTAAAAGGCGAGACGCCGGTATTCCAGTGCGGGGCGTCGTACTGGCAGGCTGACGGTGTCAGTCCGGCATGGACATACGGCACGCTCATCATTACCGATGCCGCGATCCGGATGCACCGGAGAGCGCCGCTCGCGTGCCTTGTGGTCATCCCGTTTGAAGAGATCGCCGGGTACTCACTTGAATATGGCACGGTATCGGCATCCGCCGAACCCACCAGGTACCTTCACATTATCCGGGTGGATGGCTCGGTCTGTTCGCTGCACCCGAAGGAGATCGAACAGGTGATCGCGGGTATCGAAAAGGAGATGACAAAACGAAAACTCCGGTGGGCACCGGGAGAGTGCCACGCCCCGATGCCGAAGAATTACGAGCGAGTTGCAGCAAAAGTGACATGAACCCTATCAGGCACTATGCCCCACGTGAGAGGATGTTGTATGCACCCACAGGCGCAATCCCCAAAAAGAACCCTGAAAAAGACCCGGACACCCCGCGAGAGTGCGCCGAAGGTTCCGTCGGCGGATGGTGGGACGGCGGATGCACCTGCCCTTCCGCCAACAAAGATCATGCTCTTTGGCGGCAAGGGCGGGGTCGGAAAGACCTCAGCCGCTGCCGCGACCGCGCTTGCGCTCGCCAGTAAAGGGGCGAGAGTGCTGATCGTATCGAGCGACCCTGCGCCATCCCTCTCGGATATCTTTGAATGCCCCATCGGCGGAACCGTCACCCGTATCGAAGATCATCTCTCTGCGATCGAGATCAACGCGGAAAAAGTTGTAGAAAAGTACAAGCAGATTTACGGCAGTGCGATCATCGATGCGCTTGCCACGATCATTCCCATCAAAGACGATGTGCTCGAAGATCTGCCGAACACGGTCATACCGGGATTTGACGAACTCTTCGCGCTCGAGGAGGTGTTAACCTTCCTCCCGGAAGGGTACGATTATATCATCTGGGACACCGCTCCCACCGGGCATACGCTCCGCCTTTTAACCCTCCCGGACAGCATTGTCGGGTACACGACCGGGATGCAGAAAATTCAGGAACGTCTCGCGGGTGTGATTGGGACGAGTCGGGTCCTGTTCGATCGGGAATCCTCA
>JAQTSH010000237.1 GCA_028711405.1 Methanoregula sp. | reverse complement strand
TACTATACGGCAAATTACTCCGGTTTCGATATCCGTTCGGTAAAATTTGTATCCGGTTGCTGGGGAAAGATTGTGCAGATGCATCTTTCTCATCCAAAAAGACCTGGGGAAATTATTGTCAATATGGATTATTGGGGTATCGTCAATGAACGCCGGTGTGGAGCAAGTACTGAGGATATTGCAAAAAAGGACATACCTAATCGTATCGCAGCTTGGGAGGAAAGTGATGCAATGTACCGTGGTATCATGGCGAGATCTCAGTCTGAAAATATCAATCTCTCGGCACCGTTTTCACAGGATAATGTTGAGAAGGTAAACTCGATATTTGACTCCGGAAGGAGTCGGTAATTTTTTCCAATTACGAATTGTATCCTACCTTTGAGGTTGTTGCACTGACATTTCAAATTCCACAATTGTATCAATTTATATCGAAAATCTCGTTGGAAATTTGTCAGAACGCAAAAAAATTTTATCATTTCTACTATTGGGTTAATCTTGTTGAGTTGTGCAACAGCCTCCTTTGCCTCATCAATAATAACAGGGAAAAATCATGAAAATTACAAGAATATTCAGTATCCTGCTCGCATTGCTGCTGGTCGCACTGGTCACGATCCCCAGTGTGACCGCGGAAAACATAACAGATCGTTCCGGTGCTGAACCTGTCGTGAATGAAAATGGCACCGTGACTATCGAGGGGATAACACTCCCGGTTGTAGAATCAAAAGCCTACCCATTTAACTCCTCGGAATTTGACATCCCGCTCACGCGGGAACAGTTCATTGCGGGAAACCAGCGATACATCGAATTCCTTACCGGGCATTTTGGAAAAGAGCACGCGGAAACGTGGGTGAACGATGAATATGACCGGCTGACCAACCCGGCGCGCCCTCCGGATACTCAGGGGATACCCGGACAGGATACAGGAACGGTCAGGGTAACCGTGGTTACAATGCCTTCAGCAACACAGTCCGCACCACTCCCGGCGGGAATCGTCTTTGGATCACTCTTGTGTGCGGTGATCTTCATGAGGAGGAGCGCGCGATGAAACGGTTCGTATCAGAAAGATGGTTTTCCCGGCTGAGGTTTTGCGTTGTAATCTCAGGTCTGGTTGGATCTGTCCACGCTGCACATCTCGATACACCGTCACCAACCCCCCCTGCAAAAGCACCGCTCCCCGCACGATTTACGATTATCGCAATCGGATACATCATGTTGGCGACTGAACAAAGGAAGTGCAAAAATGGATAAATTTCACTGGAGCACAACGTTGTGTGCCGTATTGTTGTTCAGTTGTTGTGTTCAGATCGCATATGCGACACCTCCACCCCCCGAAGGCAGAGCAAATTATCTGCTACCCAACCCGTCCGAACCTTATTATAATCAATCAATTGATCTGGGTTTTCTCGTTGATTCTTCTTATGATGATGGAAAATTATCACCATTCCCCAGACTATCGGAATACCGGAATTTCAGGAACTTTTCCTTTACAAAAACCGGGAGAGCCTACATCTCCGAAGTCTGGTATTTTAATGACTGGACCACATTCAAAACGAATAATGACGAATTGGGTCAATATTTAAAAAAACACGGCACTATCGTTCCTGTATCCCTTGATATCACTGAAGAACTTGCACTGACACATGATCCCTATATAGCCGGATTACATGCAAAGCACATTAATGCCACAAAATATGTCGCAAATGAAACTTCCGGATATTTCATACTATTATCGACAGACTTCTTCCCGGGAGAGAATTATTTTATTGCATATTATGGGGTGATCGGGCAATCTGATCTGGTAAATGATACACCCCAGATAAAGACCCTCATCATGTCATGTTTCCCTGGCTTCATCGAAAATCAAAAATATATAGTTGACCCAACCTCCCCGACAAACCAGCCAGTACCGCTTCCTGCCGGCATCGTTATCGGATCGCTTCTGTTAGCAGTATTGCTGATCGCGGGTCGGCAAAGACGAAGAGGTTGAAGAATGCGTGCACAGGAACACCGGATGCGATATTCCCCCGGGTGGCTGATACTCTTCGGAATTCTGGTATTGTTGCCGACAATTGCCGTACCAGTTCTTGCCGCCCAGTCAGATCCTGAGGTTGCGGACACGTCTCAAAATGTATCCACCCCGCACTATATTTATGATCCGAAGACCGGGGGTTTAATCGGCTACGGCACGACACCTTCACCTGAAGAACAGGAGATCATTGACCAGATCCGGGGTCCCGGTTATTCCCCGTTTCCTGCACCGACCCCGCTTGCGATGAACATGGCGCCGGAACAGCCGGTCTATGCAAACGGGGCTCCGGTGAAGATTACGATCTCCCTCTCCAATGCCATTGCAGATTCGTTTACCTTGTCGGATTTTCCCCCGGATCTTGAGATCTCGATCCGACCGGACGGGTGGAACAAAGGGATTGTCCGGACACTGTTGCATGGTAACGCGGGGAGGGTTCTTGAGGCCCACACTACAACCTGGACGACCCTTACCTGGGACCAGCGTAACGACCAGCAGGTTCAGGTAAACCCGGGAGTATACTACCTCACGGCACGGGCAAATTTCAATCAGGATATCACGCCAGATTCAACAAATGTCCTCAACTCGAATCCCGGGTTCATCAATGCCCGTTCAGAGGTGATCGTCCAGTACCCGCAGGGGGCAATGACTGGCACCCTGTATCCAAACATATCGGTAACCGACGGGGAAGTAACAGCAACGCTCGATTCCCTTGAACTCTCTGGGAACAGAGGTACGGTCAACATGACCGTTCATGCTCCCAAACCCGCAGAAGGTTCCCTTTCAGCGCCGGGATTTTCACAGGTGACCGCAGAATACTACATCGATAACGGGACTGCACAGGATTTCCCTGACTATTCATCATTATATACCGGCAATGGTGTGCATCATGTCAAATGGCAGCTCGCTCCTGTTCCCTGCGATGCACGGAAAATTCATATTGCCGTGACCAAGTTTGATCCGTACCGGGGTCACTGGAATTTCACGGTTGATTGTGCGGATATCTTGTATTGCACTGTGGATAACAACACGCCATTTTTCCGTCAGACGATGCTGGATACCCTCCCGGTAAAAAAACCCGCAACCATACAACCCACTCCCCTTCCGGTTATACTTGCGGTAGCCGCACTTGGATGTGTTGGTACACGGGGGATTATCAGAAAAATAAGGTATAACTATGCCGAAAAGGATCAATGAGAACAATCTCTCGTATCTGACTGGAGCTTTGGCATTCCTGATCTTTTCAACATATTTTGTCAGTATCATCCTGTATGGACGAACAGGAATAACTGAACCGTTCATCATCTTTGGAATCCTCGTGTTTTTTTGCCTCGTAACACTCTACTTTAAAAAGAAATACCCGGTAAAAAAGGTCGTCATTGCGATCGGAGCAGGCTTTTGTTTATCTCTTCTGGTTCTGGTCATGACGATATTGATTGGCACTTTGCTGGTCAATGATCTGTCTCCCTCACCATCCGGTACTTTTCCAACAACACAACCTGCACCGATACCGGCTGTACTCACGATTATCGCGATTGGGTGCATCACCATCTATGCAGCGATCCAAAAACAACGGATGGAATAACTATGGACAAAAAAAATATTTCTTTCCTGCTCAGCCTCTATCTCGCCGTATTCCTTTTACTTTTAGCAGCAGGATTCTTGTTTGCATTTATCATCAACTGGGAGG
>JAQTSH010000017.1 GCA_028711405.1 Methanoregula sp. | reverse complement strand
TCCCGGGCGGAGAACCGCGAAACGACCACCGGGCACTGCGGATTTCGCACGATTCGACCGGTATATCGCTGCACTCCGGGACGCGGCGCAGAAGAACGGGATCCATGTCGCGATGGAGAACATGGAGCCTGCCATAAACTCGCTCCTGTCCACACCCGAACGGATGCGGGCAGTCCTGGATGCTGAGCCGTGGCTTGACTGTACCTTCGATACGTCTCATGCCATGGCAGGATCGGAAGAGATCGCGATGCGGTTTATCGAACTCTGTGCAGACCGGATGGTGAACGTCCATATCAGCCGGGTGGCAGGAACGATACTCCATTGCCCCCTCGACCGGAGTCCGGTGATCGCCCGCCTGCTCGAAGCGTTAAAAGAACACCATTTCACGGGAAGTCTCACGATCGAGATCGAAGATCTGACGTTCAAACGGGGGCTTTCTTCCGAAGAGAAGATCGATATCGTTGCGCGGGATGCAGCATTTTTACACGAGTGCATGGATTGAGCGCTGGTTTTATAAAATTCGCTCTCGCATATGGTAATGAAACCCGTACTTATGAATCAATTAACTATGCGTACATTCGCACGGCGTGAATTACGATGATACAGGATATTCTTGAACTCCTGCTTTTTGTCATCTGCATCATCCTCTCTGCATTTTTTTCGAGTGCAGAAGTCGCTCTCATTTCGATGACGCGGGCGAAAGCCCGGACGCTCGTCAATGAAGGAAAACCCGGTGCCGCAGCAGTGGCAGCTCTCAAAGAATCCCCTGAGCACCTGCTCATCACGATACTCATCGGCAATAATATAGTGAACATCGCAGCCGCCGCCATCGCCACGGCAATCGCAATCCGGATCTTCGGCAGTCTGGGGGTTGGGATCGCAACCGGGGTGGTCGTGATCGTGCTCCTCGTCTTTGGCGAGATCGGTCCGAAGATCTATGCCACGCGGGCTTCCGACTCCTACGCGCTCATGGTCGCACCGGTCATCCTCTTTTTGTCCCGCATACTCACTCCCTTCATCTGGGTGGTGGAACGGGTGAGCCCGACACTTCGCATCGGCAGGGAGAATGCCGAACCGGCGGTAACCGAGGAGGAGATCAAGGAATGGATCGATGTCGGGAAAGAGGAGGGAACGATCGAGCAGGGTGAGCAGGATATGCTGTACTCCGTGCTCGAATTCGGGGACACTCCTGCACGGGAGATCATGACACCCCGTGTCGATGTCGTTCTCGTGGAAGACACATCCAGCATTGACGACGCGATTCGGATCTTCAACGAGACCGGGTTCTCGCGCATCCCGGTCTACCATGAGCAGATCGACAACATCACCGGGATCTTAAACGTCAAGGACGTCTTTTCCGCGATGGTCTCGCAGCGCAAAGGCTTGTCCATCAAAGAGATTATGTACAATCCCACGTTTGTACCTGAAACGAAGAAGATTGACGACCTGTTAAAGGAGCTGCAGGTACACCGTGTCCAGATCGCGATCGTGATTGATGAGTACAGCAGCTTTGCCGGAATCGTGACGGTCGAAGATATCCTCGAGGAACTTGTCGGAGATATCATGGATGAGTACGATACCGAGGAACCGGACATCCAGCAGATCGCTGACGGGGTCTACGTAGTCGACGCCCAGATGTGGGTCGATGATATCAACGAGAAGCTCGCGATCGATCTTCCCACGGACGAATCGTACGAAACGGTGGGCGGACTATTGATCGAACGCCTTGGTCACATCCCGCAGCATCCGGGTGAGAAGGTCGTGATTGACGGGAACCGGGTCACGCTTGTGGTCGTCCAGATGCACGGGCGCCGGATCGTAAAGGTGAAGTGTGTCGTCCGGAAGAAAAATGGCGGGGAACACCATTAATCAACAGGTACAGAACAAATGGAGGAAATACCGGTGAAAACAAAACAGATCGCAGTGATCGCATCGGGCAGGGGATCAAATTTCCAGGCGATCATCGATGCCATCCACACGGGAACGGTACCGGCAACCTGTGCCGCGCTCATCACGGACAACCCGAACGCGTACGCGATTGAACGGGCGAAGGGGGCACAGATTCCGGTCATTGTGCTGGACTATGCATCCTTCGCGTCAAAAACAGAGTACGAACACGCGCTCCTTGCCGCGATGCACCGGGTCAACCCGGCACTGTTTGTGCTTGCCGGCTACATGCGGATTGTCGGAAAAGAGATCGTGGACGCGTTCTCCGGTCGGATGATCAACATCCACCCGGCTCTCCTGCCGGCGTTCACCGGGTTGCATGCCCAGCGGCAGGCGATCCAGTACGGGGTGAAAGTTGCCGGGTGCACCGTCCATTTCGTTGACGACAGTCTTGACGGGGGACCGGTCATCTGCCAGCGGTGCGTGCCGGTACTGGATGATGATGACGAAGATGCACTTGCAGAGCGCATCCTCGCGCACGAGCACCAGTGCCTGCCCGATGCGATCCGGCTCTTCTGTGAAGACCGGCTTACGATTGACGGGCGAAAAGTCCGGATCCGGTGAGCGGGGTTTCCCGACTCTTTTTTTATCTGGCACGGCAATACTAGTGACAACCGGGAACCGGAGCCACGCGTGAAGAAAAAATCGCAAAAACCCTCAACAAAGGTGATCGCGCGCGAGCGCATCGCGATCCTTTTCGCGCAGGCACAACGGATATATGCAGAAGATCCGCTCCTTGCGAACCGGTACGTCGCCCTCGCGCGGCGGATCTCGATGCGCCAGCGGGTCCGGATCGATCACGAGTTCCGCCGGCGGTTCTGCCACCACTGCTATGCCTACCTTGTCCCGGGCAAAAACATGCGGGTCCGGGTGCACCGCGGCAATGTCGTGGTCACCTGCCGCGCCTGTAACAAACACTCACGATACCGTATCGGGCGACGCCACACTACCGAAAATCCAAAGGAGAACCCATGACCGCACAGACTGATCCATCGATGCAGGACCTGAAACCGACCGTCTGGATCGGCAAACAGGGATGTACTGAGACCATGATCGGGGAGATTGTGGCGCAGTTAAAGACGCGCAAAACGATCAAAGTGAAATGGCTCCAGAACACGGACGTTGATCCGGTTAGTGTTGCCGCGCAGGCTCGTGCTGAGCTCGTGTCGGTCCGGGGTCGGACGATGGTGCTCGCCGAGAAGAAAAAAGGTGTACAGAAATAATCTGCGTTTCTTTTTGAAACCGGCGTGAACCGGTGTGAACCGGTTCCTCGAAATATATAAAAACCCTATCCACTAATATGTAAAGACTGTTATTTTGTATTGCAACAGTGAGGACTATAGATGACTACAGTATACGATGTCCCGGCTGACCACCTGATCAGGAAGGTCGCCGAGGAGCTCAAATCGAAGAAGGAGATCACTCCACCGGTCTGGGCTTCCTTTGCCAAGACCGGGGTTCATAAAGAGATGCCGCCCGAAGATCCGGACTGGTGGTTTATCCGGGCAGCGGCAGTGTTGAGGCGCGTCTATATCGACGGTCCATTGGGCGTCGAACGGATGCGGAGTTTCTATGGCGGGAAGAAGAACCGTGGCTCAAAACCGAACGCATTCCGGAAGGGCAGCGGGTCTATCCTGAGAAAATCGCTCCAGCAGCTGGAAGCCACAGGGCTTATCGTCCATGACTTAAAGGTCGGACGCAAGGTATCCCCGGCGGGAATGGCATTTTTGGACCGCGTGGCAAAGGACGTATCAGTCACTCCGCCAGCGTCGGTTCCGAAGCGGGTCAAGCCGGTTGTTGAAGAGCCCAAGAAAGCCGATGGCAAAAAGTCTGAAAGCAAGAAGGGCAAAGTAGCCGAGAAGACCGAAGATGCCAAAGGCGAGAAGAAACCCGCGGCAAAGAAGTCCGAAGGCAAGAAACCGGAAACAAAGTAAGAGGTGAATCCATGGGAGACGATGAGCTTAGTGAAATCCGCAGAAGAAGGATGGCGCAACTGCAACAGCAGGCTGGTGATCAGCAGGGTATGCAGGAAGAGCTCGAACGCCAGCAGCGTGCAAAGTCTCAGATGCAGATGATGCTCATGCAGATCCTCGAACCAAATGCGAGGGAACGCTTGAACACCATCAAGCTGACCAAACCGGAGTTCGCCGGCGCCGTGGAACAACAACTGGTCCAACTCGCCCAGAGCGGCAGGCTGAACCAGAAGATCACCGATGCACAGCTAAAAGAACTGCTCCGGAAGCTTGCACCTGCAAAGCGGGATTACTCAATCACCCGAAAGTGATGAAAGTCGGAGTGCTCTACAGCGGCGGGAAGGACAGTTCCCTTGCAGCCATCATGCTGGGTACGTATTACGAGGTTGAACTCAACACGTTTGTGTTTGACCCGACCCGCTTAATCCCGACAATAGAACATGCGGCACAGGCACTGGGGTTCCCCTTGAAAAAAAGGGTGTTTCGCCCGGGACTGGCGGATGAGATGGCAGACCTGATCATTGCATGCGGATATCCCAACGATGCGATCAACCGTGTGCACCAGATCGCGGTCGAAACCCTCGCGCACGAGTATTCAGTCGTCGCAGATGGGACGCGGTTCAACGATCGTGTCCCGATGCTGACGCGGGATGTCGTGCAGAGTCTTGGCAACCGGACCGGGTGTTCGTATGTGCGCCCGCTCCTCGGGTATGTCAAGGCAGAGGTTGACCATCTTGTCAACCGGTTCCTCCTCGTCTCCTACGGGGAGACCGGGACGATCAAAAACGGGGACTATGAAACGGAAATGAGGGACGTGATCCGCGCACGCGGCATCGATACGTCGTCTTTGTTTCCGGCGCACCATGACCAGTCGCTGGTTGTGGGAAGAAAATAATCGAAAGATAAAAGGTGGATGAAGATGAGCAAATTAAGTAAAGGCAGAAAGATACGGCTGGCGAAGGCATGTGACCAGAACCGCCGGGTGCCCCAGTGGGTGACCGTGAGGACCAAGCGAAGTGTCGTCTCGCACCCGTGCAGGCGCAGCTGGCGAAGAAGCACGCTGAAGGTGTAAGGTCATGGCAGAAAATCTGGCAGAGCACGTTTATATCATCCCTCTCCGGGATGCACGCAGGATGCCGCGCTGGAAGCGGGCAAATGGCGCGATCAAGGATATCAGGAACTATCTCGCGAAGCACATGAAGAGCGAGAATGTGAAGCTCGACAAGAGCATCAACGAGAAGGTGTGGAGCCGGGGGAGCCAGAAGCCGCCCTCAAAAGTCCGGGTCCGCGCCATGAAGATGGAGGACGGGCAGGTTCAGGCGGAACTTGCACCGGAATCATAGATGGAACGCACGATCACGTTTAACGGCGACCCGAACATCGGGGTCTTTGCCCGGGTAATTGGCGATATTGCAATTATTCCCCCGGAATCTCCCAAAGAGTTCCAGGATGCGGTAGCAGGTGCGCTTGATGTCGAATGTATCCCGACGTTGATCCAGGGAAGTGCGATCATCGGGTCTCTTGTCTGTGGCAACAGCCGGGGAATTATTGTCTCCGGGCTTGCGACGGATGACGAGATCGCACGGTTCTCGGAGCATCGCGAAGTGATGCGTCTTTCCGATACGATGAATGCCGCCGGGAACGTGATCATGGCAAATGACACCTTCGCTGCCGTTCACCCTGACATGCCCACGGAGATCATGCAGGCAATCGGTGAATTTCTCAAAGTCCGCACGATTCACCTGACACTCGGGGGTGTGAAGACTGTCGGTATGGCAGGAGTTGCCACCAACAAAGGGGTCATCGTTCACCCCCGTGCCACTCCTGACGAGATTGCCCGGTTGGAAGAGGTCGCACAGATCCCGGTGGGTACCGGTTCGATCAACATGGGCAGCGGGCTTATCGGCACGGGTCTTCTCGTGAATGAGCGGGGATATATTGCCGGCAATGCAACGAGCGGGTTTGAGCTTGGCAGGATCGAGGATGTATTTGGTTTTCTGGAGTGAGTATCATGGAGCAGAAGTTTGAAGTGAAAGGAACATTTCGGATGGGCGAAGACTGGATGCCGTACACGAAAGTGATTGCGGCACCGAACGCGAAACAGGCAGAAGAGCGCACGTTCGCCGTCATCGGTAGCAAGCACAATTTGAAGAGACGATATATCAAGGTAGATGCAATCAGCCCGGTCAAGGCTGAGTAACAATCTTTTTTTTGGAAGTGCAAAAGGCAGCACTTTTTTTCGTTGTGCGGGTTTGGCACGGGGTAACTACCTTCTGGTTCCTGTTGGGAATGAAGGGGTGTGCAGAGATCCTGTGTGAAACGTTTGGACAAAGTGGACAAAACTTTCATGATTTCCGGGATCTTTTTTCTGTAAAGATTTCTCGTAAGACTTTTCCGGAACTCAGGTACTTTTTGTCCACTTTGTCCAAAAATCGGAATTGGTTATGGGCACTGTGATGAAATTTTCCGGAAGATACATTTTGGTGGCACAAAAAATCCTGAAAATATTTTTTTGTGTTCGAAAAATTTCCGGAAAAATTTTTTAGGAAAATCCGTACACGCGCTTACCCACAACACAAAATTATCTCCAACTACCCAAAAATCCCATTTCTCCGACGTGATCGCAATAGCGGGCTGCCAAGGGCATTTGCAGCCCGTTTCTCCAGAAAATCATACTATAATAAATGCAAAAAAAGGTGCTGTCAAAACCCCGCTATATTGCACGGTTTTATTCGATTTAAAATGGATATTTTGGCAAAATAACCATTTTAACGAATAATCTTGTCGGGTGTTGGCACCATTTCCACTGGAAACCAACCGGTTTTTTTCCGGTTGGGAACTCTCCGAGGTGAAGAAAGGGTCTCTCACCGGGGAGGGGGTGGGGATAGCTGCCAGGTCCCCAGGTCTTCCTCAGGACCGACCAGTTTCCGGATTCTCCGACGTGATCGATGTGGAGGGCTTTATCGTGCGATTGGCGTTTTCACGTTTAGTGGATCAAAACCAGATCGGCGAAAACAGTGTTTTTAGAGAGGGTCAACGAGGATGGCAAACGTTCGCGACTCTGTTGGAAAAAAAAACATTTGGACTTGTTGTGGATGCCGGCAATCATGCCCCATCAAAAAAAACATCTGAAAAGTTAATGGGTAGAATGATTATTCCATTTGAAAAAATTTACCCGGCAATCTCACCGCACAAAATTTCAGCCTGCTCCAGGATGGTTTTTACTGCCAGGGGCTGTTTATCCGGCGGATAATTGTATTTTATCAGGATCCGTTTCACCATAACCCGCATCTTTGCCTTCACATTCTCTTTTACCGTCCAGTCAATTGTCACGTTCTCTTTAACACCCAAAAGATGGTGAGACGAATCTCCGGTTATGCAGAGGTTCCCACTCTTCACACAGGGTGGGTTGATCGATCGATCACGATCATGAGTACTGGTTCCTGACATTCGAACGATCATCCCCGTCGGGGGAAAGATCTGCCAGATCATAGACGAGATATCCTTGTTTGCGGAGCCGTTCTTTATCTTCAACAATCTTACCCACCAGACAGTAGCATTCTGTCCGCTCCTTGTTATGCCAAAGAACTTCTGCCGCTTTGGTCTTTAGATCCAAAAGTACCCGCAGGGCATCCTTGTACTTCAGGTGACTCCATTTGCATTCGACAAAAACGACTTCGTGCGTTGAGTCGTTCGTGCAGACGCAATCGATCTCAGATTCCTTGTACCACCACCGCCCGATGGCAGAAAAATTCCGGTTGGCAAGGATAATCCGGTGCCTGATACACTCCTCGGTCAGGCGCTCGAACATCTGCCCACAGTACTGGGGAAACGTTGATTGAATCCGCTGCTCTACCGCAAGTGAACGTCCCGCCTCGATATCGATCCGGTTGGGGGCGATATACCGGAACCAGAACATCAGGTACGGGTCAACGATTCGGTACTGGCGTCGCCGGAGACTGGCGGATGCCGTAACTGGCACTTCATCCCTGACAATGTGCAACCGGCATAACACGTCAAGATATTTCGAGACCATACTTTTGTCAAGACCTGTTGCCATGCAGATATCGGAGAGTTTCGTCAAACCCGAAGCGAGTGCTTTAAAGATCACCATGTAGTTCGCTGGTTCACGGAACTCATAGTTCATCAGGATCTCCGCTTCGGCATAGAGATACGCACCCCGGTTCAACATGTGCATCCGGACATTCTCCCAGAATGACCGGTCCGGTTGGAATTGCCGGAGATATGCCGGGATCCCTCCGAGCACAAACCATGCCTGTGCGATCTCTTCACGGGACCAGGGCAGGAATTCACGTAGGCTTGTGTACGGGAGTGGCTCTACCTGCCATTGTCCGCTCCGCCTGCCATAGAGCGGGCTTGAATATCCAAGCACTGCCGTCTCCATGGTACTGATCGATGAGCCGGAAAGGACGAGCATGACCGGCATCTCCCTGAGCGCTCCATCCCAAACCTGCTGAAATACAGAGGGGATCGCCGGGTTACGTGCGATCAGGTACGGAAATTCGTCGATTACTATCACGACTTTGCCTTTTATGGTACGCGCTGCTAATGTGGTGTGACGGATGAAGGCATTAAAGAGGGAGAGCCAGCTCTCAAAGGTGATCCTCTCAAAATTCTCATCCCCGAGAAACTGCCCGACATGGTGTGCAAACTCCCGGATGTTTCTCCAGTCTCCCTCTTCGGACGCGAGGAAATAGATCCCGGGTTTATCTTTCAGGAACTGAAGGAGCAGTTCAGTCTTACCAACCCTCCGTCGTCCATACAGGATCAGGCACTCTGCGGTATTGGTAGCATACCGGTTTTTTAAAAAATCGAGCTCCTGTTCCCGGTCAACGAATTGTTGAGACATAAGTATACTACTTTACTCTCAACAAAATAAATCTGACGCCGTATCCACTGCCGGCATGATAGTATATGCTACGGTGGCGTTGGGCATTGCTTCGCCCGAATGGCGGATTAAGCAATAGTGCATACGTGGAGTTTTGTGGTTTGATCTTCAACATGGGATTCGGCGAGGCGGGCGGCGTGAGTCATGGTTCCTCATTATCGCTTTTTTTAGGAAATTCACGGAACAGGAAGACATATTCCTTACCCAGCGTCCTCCGTTTCAGGTAGCCCAGTTCTTCGAGCCGGATGAGATCGCTGCGTGCCGTCGCATAAGCGACGTGGTAAGTTTCCTCTATCTCCTTAATCCGGAGCGGTTTTTCCGGGTGTTTTACAATCCGCTTGAGAATATCGATCTGCCGGTAGCTGAGACCTTCTGATTCCTCTATGCTGTGGAGCGCTTTGATCTGCTCTGCCTGCTGTTCGCCGATATACTTTCGGATCTCCGTGATGGTCTTTTCTATCACAGTGAGGTTGTACTGTATGAAGTAGGTCAGGTCGTTCTCATCGGATTCGGTATAAACGTAGGCTTTTTTGTACTGTCCCTTGGTGTCCTTGATCGCCCGCGAGATCGCCATGTACTCGAAGAGCCAGTAATCATGCCGGAGCACGTACCAGTAGAAAAGTGTCCGGGCAGTCCTTCCGTTGCCGTCGTTGAACGGATGGATGTACCCAACAAGGAAATGCAGGAAGATCCCTTTTATGACCGGGTGGATGAACGGATCTTTGTCGTCGTTTGCAAACCGGCACAGTTCATCGATTAGTTCCGGAACGTTCAATGAGGCGGGGGGAGTATGCAGGATGGTTCCCGAAGAATCCACGACCCGGATATCATCATTGTTGCGGAATCGCCCTTCATCAGCCGGGTCTTCAAGCGTCCTGTTCGTGATCATTTTATGGAGCGAGAGAACGAGAGCCGGGGTGAGATCTTCTTTTTCAATCTCCCGGATCTTTTTCATGGTCAGGTAGTTGTTGACGATCATCCGCTCGTCGCGGTTGGTGGGTTTCCGCCGCTCGCGGAGCATCTGTTTTGCAATCGTCCGGGTGGTGGCTGCCCCTTCGAGCTGGCTTGATGCGATCGCCTCTTCCATCAGGGAGTTGACGATGTACCGCTCCCGGTCATGCCCGATCGTATCCAGCACACTCGTGAGGTTGCCGGTTGCCGTTTTATCGAAATGGTGGAGCATCTGCCAGCAGGAGTCGTTGAGCGTATAGGGGAATCGCCAGCCGGCAAACGGGATCTGTTTCGATTGTGTCCTCCGGAGGAATTTCATCAGTATCCAGACGGACTTTGCATCTGCAGGAAGGGGATGGTGCCGGAGTTCTTCCCAGTGGAAGTACCGGTCATTATACTGGAGGGCAGCTTCGAGAATCTTCGGGTCGCGTGCGAGGCTGATGGCGGCACTGATTTCATCATCAGAAAATTGCGGG
The DNA here is from genome assembly GCA_028711405.1 of Methanoregula sp. Taxonomy (GTDB): domain Archaea; phylum Halobacteriota; class Methanomicrobia; order Methanomicrobiales; family Methanospirillaceae; genus Methanoregula. Next base: position 5,207 of record JAQTSH010000017.1, on the reverse strand, counting down.
ACTTTCGGGAGTTTCATCGCGTTCGCTACCACATCCGTTCTGAATGATACTATCTTTGAGCTATCATATATCAATATCTATCAGTTTGTGATATGTTGATAGATTTTGATAGTGGAAAAAGAGGGGAGGATAGAAAAAAGTTGTTAAACCGTAACTGGCAGACCTGGCATCTGATCCCACGTCCTGCCTTCCAGTACCCGTCCCGTCCGTTTCTTGATAACGCCGCCCCACTGCTTGAAGAAGAACGGAACATTTGCGGCAAGGCATCTGTCCCGGATATCCGTCACCCATTCTTCCTGCATCGGTCGTGCACCGGGTCCCGACTCCCCGCCAACAATTACCCAGTCAATGCCATCAAGGTTCAGACCCGGCAGCGGACCGAGTAACGGTTCAAGCGAGAGAAACTTTACCGGTGCGTGGGTGACCCGCAGGTCATCGATGCGATAGAGATAATCCTCACACTCGACGCTGACTCCGAACCAGACATTTTTCGGGATACTGATCTTCTCTTCGATCTCCCGCAGACGGTCAGATCGTTTGGTCAGGAATCTGAAACGTGTGCCACGACGCTATCCGCATGACAGCAAATGTCTTTTCGATAAACTCTGTCGGGACATCCTTGTGGAAGAGGTCGCTCATGGAATTGACGAAGATCATCCGGGGCTTTTTCCACGTAAGCGGGAGAGGCAGCATCCGCTCGTGCAGCGTGACCTTAAACCCGTCCCGGTAATTCGGCTGTCCCATTTCCTGAAGCCGGAGTGCCATCCGTTCGGCGTAGCAGTTCTTGCAGCCCGGACTGATTTTAGTACAGCCGGTGACCGGGTTCCACGTGGTTTCAGTCCATTCGATACCGGAGTTTTGAGCCATGTGGAGGATCCTATAAAAATAAGAGAGCTGTACGGGAGATCAAGCGGCGAGCTCTTCAACTACCAATTCCCGTTTGCTCCAGTATATCGGAGTCACTTCATAATTTTTCAGTGCATCCAGAACATTTGCAGAAACAGGGCGCTCCATGTCATTCAGAAGTGCGTACACTTTTGAGTCTGCCGGGCGGACTTCTTTGGTATCAATCCAGGAGAAGGCTACCGCTGTGGCTGTCTCGCGGGTAGGATTACTTATTGTTTTTAAGATTCTTTCCGGCTGACGCCGGGATTTCGGTATCACGAAGTCAAAGAGATGATCATAGCCGGTCTTTCCGGAGAATTTTACATTTGACGTATAACGGATCTCATGAGAATCCAGCCACGCAACCACATCCTCATAAAATAAACTCGCGGTCATGGGCATTGCAAGACTGAAGAGATCATTGACTGCGAGCATTGCCTGAATCAGATTGTGTTTCCGAAGTGCAAAATTATCAGCGGAGGTATGAACTTCAAGGGACTCGCGGTTTTGTCTCACGCCGAAACCATTGAGGGTCATGAGCAGCAATGCTTCTCTTTTGGGTGTATCCAGCCTGCATCCGGACTGTTCCAGATCCTGAAGAATATACCCGGCATCTGTCAGAGTATATCCCCCATTCTGGCGTCTTGCATAAATCTGGAGATAGTCGTTGTGTCGATCAAGATAGGGTGTTGTAATTTCCACCCAATCGTCATCTATCCGGCGGAGTTGAGTCTTTTCCTTGAGCCACTGCACGTATTCATCCAACAATCTCTGGATCTCGTTAATCATACGATCCCTCTTTGGATGAGCGGAGGATTGACAATATTACAATAATGCATGAAGTCCTGAAGGGTGATCCATATATCCTGAATGTGAGGAAATTGTTCCTGTGGTGCAGGAATTGCCCATTTGTCCCCATAACCTTCCCGGTACATATGGAGATGAGGAGTTGGAACCTCTTCATCATCAGGATTCCGATGCGGAGCACCGCCAAAATCAAGTCTGACAAGGACCACCACCTGCATTGCCCGGTTCTGATACGTTCCTTTGACAAGATCGATTCCCCCTCTCCGGATATCAAGATGAAATGATTCATGTCCATCTTCAGAGATGAGGGGTAAGGTGAGATGCCCGCCGAGTCCCGGATAATGGGACACTTCATTGTTTGCCCTGACTTTTGGTAACGCGATCAAGGCATTCGCTGTTGCCTGATCGAGATTGATTTCATTCATTTTTCTAAAATCCTCAAACCATGTTCCATTATCTTCTTTTCACTGATTAACTTCACCAAACGAAATTCTCATTCTGCATGTACCCTTTACCCGATCAAAACCTGACAGAAAAACCCTCTCATCGCCGCACTTTTTCCACAAGGAGATATTTATGCGGAGCAGAACATACCTATCAGGAGTAAGAATTAAGGGAATCATACAACTCGCGGAGGGGAATTTTGGCAGATACTAACGCACCAATGGATCAGCGTGAACTTGAGACGCTCCAGTATTATTTAAAGGAATACGGGCAGCAGGCAGAGATCTATGCCCAGCAGATGGAACTCATGGAGAACGGGAAGATGGAAGCGATCGCCGCCATCGAAGCCCTCGAAACCCTTGAGACCTCGGAAGACGGCACGGTTCTCCTCCAGGTGGGTGGCGGGGCGAGCCTCAGGGTAAAAGTCCTCGAACCCGAAAAAGTCCTGTTGAATATCGGCGCGGAAGTGATCGTTGAGAAGAAGAACGTTGACGCCAGGGAATATCTCAAAGACCGGATCACGGAGATGGAAGCGTCCGAAAAGAAAGTCGCAGAGACCCTCAACCGGCTCCGCGCCCAGATGAACGATATCGCAAAACGGATCGAGCAGGGATACCAGCAGACAATGGCTGCCGGACAGGGATCCAATCCACTCGGTCTGGAACAGAATTAGGAGCCTCGCACTCTCATGTTCGGTGGGCTCAAGGAACGGTTGCGGGCTGCCAGGGAACGGCTGGGCACAAGCATCGGAGAGACCGTGAAACCAACGGCTGCCCTGGAAGCAGCAGCCCCGGAGATCCCGGCAGCCGTCACACCGGCATCACCCTCACTTGTCGACAAGGTCAAACTCCTCATCATCGACCGCGAGCTTGTCGTATCAGACAAAGACGTATCCGATGCGCTCTCGGTACTTGAGATGACCCTCCTGGAGAGCGACGTCGCGCTGCCAACAAGCGATGCAATCATCGCCCACGTACGGACAAGCCTTGTCGGCAAACACCGGAAGATCGGCGAATCCGTTGACGCACTCGTTGTCCGTGCATTAAAGAATGCGCTCCTTGCGGTGCTCGGCACCGGATTTGATCTTACGGAATATATCAAAACCCACGAACACCCGGTCAAGATCCTCTTTACGGGGGTGAACGGAACCGGTAAGACCACTACCGTCGCGAAGGTCGGATCATACTTAAAGAAACAGGGGTTCTCGGTCGTGATCGGCGCCGGGGATACCTTCCGTGCAGGCGCCATCGAACAGATTGACGTTCATGCACAACGCCTCGGGATCAAGATCATCCAGCACCAGGCGGGTGCAGATCCGTCCGCGGTCCTCTTTGACACCGTTCAGTACGCGATCTCGCACAAGATCGATGTGGTGCTTGCGGATACCGCCGGCAGGTTTCACACCAAAGCCAACCTGATGAGCCAGCTCGGAAAGATCAAACGCGTGATGAATCCGGATCTTGTCGTGTACGTGGATGAAGCCGTCGCCGGCAACGATGCAGTCGTCCGGGCAGCGGAGTTCGAGCGGACGATCGGCGCCGATGCGGTCGTCCTCACCAAAGCCGACATGGACTCGCGCGGCGGTGCAGCCATATCGATTGCGCACACAATAAAAAAACCCCTCATGTTCCTCGGCACCGGTCAGTCATATGATGATATCATACCCTTCTCCCCACAACAGGTGGTAGAGGAATTGCTCGGAGGGGATACCTGATGCTCGACAGTCTCTCCGCTTCATTGAAGGACGCATTAAAGAAACTCGCGGGAAAAACCGTAGTCGACCGGGCAGCGGTCGATGAGCTCACAAAAGATCTCCAGCGGGCGCTCATCTCATCGGACGTGAACGTCAAGCTCGTCATCGATCTCTCAAAAGCGATCCGTACCCGGTCGCTCGAAGAGGAACCGCCAAAAGGGACGAACGTCCGCGAGCATGTGCTCCGGATCGTCTACCAGGAACTCGTGCGCCTCGTCTGGGCGTCCACGGATGTGAAACTGGAACCCCAGACGATCCTGATGGCTGGGTTGCAAGGCAGTGGTAAGACGACCACGACCGCGAAGATCGCCCGGTTCTTCCAGAAGAAGGGGATGAAAGTCGGCGTCATCTGTGCAGACACGTTCCGCCCCGGCGCTTACGACCAGTTGTCCACGCTCTGCCAGAAGATCAACATCCCGTGCATCGGAGACCCGAAAGGCACAGACGCCCGGAAGATCGTCAAAGAGGGACTGGTCACCACAAAAGATCTCGAAGTGGTCATTGTCGATACCCAGGGCAGGCATGCACTTGAAGCAGATCTCATCCAGGAGATCATCGACTTAAACGCGATCACCAAAGCGACGCACCGATGGCTCGTCATCGATGCGGCTCTCGGGCAGCAGGCAAGTGAGCAGGCGCGGCGGTTCCACGAAGCAATCGGGATTGATGGCGTCATCATCACCAAGATGGACGGAACCGCAAAAGGCGGCGGTGCCCTGTCTGCTGTCGCCGAGACAAAGAGCGGGATTGTCTTTGTCGGTGCCGGTGAGACGGTTGAGAACCTCGAACGGTTCGATCCGGATGGATTTATCTCCCGGCTGCTCGGCATGGGCGACATGCATGCGCTCATGGAACGAGCCGGCGAAGTCATGACCGGCGAAGAGGTGGATGTCAACGCGATGATGAAAGGGAAGTTCTCCCTTCGCGATATGTACAAACAACTCGAAGCATTGAACAAGATGGGTCCATTAAAGCAGATCATGAGCATGCTGCCGATGGGCAACATGAAACTTCCCGACGGGGTCTATGATGTGACGACCACAAAGATGGTCCGGTACCGGATCATCATGGACTCGATGACCGATGCTGAACTGGACGACCCCTCGCTCATCACCAGTTCCCGGCTCCAGCGGATCGCACGGGGCGCCGGTGCTTCACCTGAAGAAGTACGCGAACTTTTAAAATACTACAAGATGATGCAGCGGACGTTGAAAGGGCTCAGGGGTGCAACCGGCGGAAAGTTCAACATGCAGCGGATGATGAAACGTTTCACCGGATCGCAATAGATGACCTCGTTTGTGATTGTCGGGCATCATGC
>JAQTSH010000016.1:12495-15508 GCA_028711405.1 Methanoregula sp. | reverse complement strand
CGGTAACTCTTTTGAAGAAAGTTGGTCTCCCTACTTGAGATCGTAATCGCTCAATATTATTTTTTCTCATGCATTGCTAACATGCAGATACCGGAGGAGAGGTTTCCATTACATTAGGAGTGGATACCTAAAATCTAAGTTCAAATTTTAAGATTTTCAAAAACGCGCAGTTGAGGGTAGGTTATAAAAATTCAAACTCAGGATAATATTCTCAAAATAAAAAATAACTTCAGTCAAATTCCAAAAGACATGTTTCCCTTGCTTTCGTAAATTCATTCGAAGAATCACTTCATATGCGCGTTAATGTTCAAATCAAGTTTGGCAAGTTCTTTTTTTTCATGCACAAACGATTTTGCATAGACAAGACGTTCGAACCAAGAAAAACTCGATCCATCGACTTGTATTAAACGACTGATTATTTTTTTAAATCATTCTGCAATACGTTTATTTCCCCATTTTCGTACTCTCGAAACCTGGCGTAAATGAACCATTACTTTCAGAAAAACTTTGTTTTGCCATCAATATCGTTTCGGAAGGATGCGACACTTCTGACAGTGGGTATACATAGTACGCATCGTTCATAGCAACAAAACCCCATGTAAAAATTGCACCCATTTTACAATCGCCTAAAAATGATAAACCCTTTATTCTCTGTAGACGGTTATGGTTCAGCCTGAATATCCACGTCTATTCTGGCGCTCTCGTTCCCGACAGGATTCTTGGGAATTCATAGCCGTGAAAACCACATCCTCGATTGTAATATTTCCTTATAAACTTTATTCAATTTGTAAACTAATTTTGCTTATTTTTTTTAAAAATTAAACAATTGTAAGAAACATTAAATAGTCGGCTGTCCAATTCAGATGTGTGATCCACTATGGGCTCTGTTAAAGACATCATGGAGATGTTCATCTCACGGGATATCCGAACAATTTTTCCCCCTTGCGAAGGCTGGAAATACCGCCAGATACCGACGAACAAAAACATACCGATTATGTTTCTGGTCTCAAGAACCGACCACTATAAAACCCAGTCCGCAGTTGTAGCAATTTCCTATGCATCTGATACAGCACCTGGTTGCATCGCCGCGTTATACAGTGCCGCGAAAGATCGGAGTGATTGTGTGGGAAAATACCTGCTCGTCCCTCAATCAACAGAAACGCAGCATGTACCGGCAGATATCTTGATCAGGCAAATGCATGCGTTCGGGTTTGTAAACGGAAGGCTTGTCTGGCTGACAAAAAAGAAAAATGCACGGCGGATTGTGTGTGAAATGAGCACTCCCGCGTAAGATGAAGGTATGGAGATTGGATACTGTGACAATGGATTATATCCGGGTCGCCGGGGTTTTTCTTTTGATCAGTATTCTTACGATTTGCCTTTTTGTAACGTATTTCCTCGTAACATGACTGAACTAAGAAAACTACCCCTCAAAATGAGGGAATCGAACACAGATTACATATGATTACCCGCCACCACCTCGGTCTTGCATTCGGAAGTATGCTTATTTTGTATTTCCCCGTCATATTCGCTGACTTCGTAGTCCTGGCAGCAATCGCTTCCGGGGTATGCATCGGTGTCCTTCTCCCCGATATCCAGATGAAAAAACCCCGGACATTCAGAGCGCTGTCACTTGCATGGATTCTCGTACAGGTCTTCAAAAGAACCGTTCTGTACCTGAACATTCACCTGTACCAGTATATCTTCAGGATTCAGCCGGAAAGCGATGACAAACGGCTGACACATTCCCTTCCGGGCGTCGTCTTTTTGACGGGTATGATCGTATGCATCCTCGTCATTATCATGTGGGCGTTCCCGGCACCTTTGGCAACACATTCTCTTAAATTTTTTCTTGCCGGCATCATCGCCGGATTAGTTTTCCATTTTCTTGAAGATACCTGTACGAAGAAGGGCATGTACCCGTTTTATCCATTCAATGAAACCTACCACATCTCCGGTAGTATTCAACCCTGCAACACCAAAGATCCCCGTATCCGTCTATTCCACATCCAGGCGATTGCCATCGTAGTTGCCATTATCCTTCTGTATGGTTCAGGACTTTGTCCCGAATACCTGAAATGGCCGGTCAGCGTATCTGCAATGGGAATATGCATCCTCCTGATGATTTATAAAGCGGAAGTCCGGGTCGTTTGTCCCGTACCCATCACGCACAAACAATCAGGTGCAATCAAACGCGGGGGATCCTGATAGGTATACCGGAAACCGCGAGCATGATCCGTTATCCCGTTTCATGAAAGAGCGCGAATGCTTTTTTGATCTCAGCCGGTATCATTCCAGGCAGGATCCCCAGATCTCTCTACAGGATCCGGGGGAACCCGATGGCATACCGTGATCTGCTCTACTACCGGGTCCGGTATCCGTTCAGAAATCCTGGAAGCTGACTCATATGGTCCAGCACAAAATCCGCATGGCAAGTCTCGTGGTCACCGGAAAAACGATCCCCGTATCGGGCATACGCAGTCCGTATCCCCAGCGCACGGCAGGGTTCGATATCGCGCCGTGGACTGTCCCCAATCACGAGCACCTCTGCCGGGGTGACGTTCAACGCCGTGAGCGCATGCAGGAAGGGTTCCGGTGCCGGCTTTTTCTTTTTCACGATATCTGACGTGACAACACAGTCAAAGAGTGAGAGAAAACCGCATTTATCGAGTCGCAGTGTTGCATCCTTCTGTTTCGCATCGGTCACAATCCCCATCGGGTACCCCATCCGGTGGAGCGTTGCGAGGGTCTCTGACACTCCGGGATACGGGGTGATGAACCGTAGTTTTTCCGTGTCATAGATCCGGCAGGATTTGGCGTACGTTTCCGGTGTGAAGAGTTGTTGATCACACAGGTAATCCCGGATGTTTTCATGCGATTCAAAACCGTGGGTCGTTGTAAGGAACCGGGAAAAGAGTGATTCCCAGTCGCTGTGGTCGAGGTGACTGACGACCGCCCGGCAGGCAGCGTGCTGGGCGCCGACCAGGTCAAAGAGTGTGTTGTCCATATCGAA